>NZ_RZPQ01000800.1:0-2602 GCF_003999135.1 Mesorhizobium sp. M7A.F.Ca.CA.004.06.1.1
CGATATAGCGGACGATGACATCGCGATTGGTGTCCGGCGCCTCGTAGATGATCTTCGAGGCATTGATGTCGGGGAAATTGCCGCCGCCACCGGCCCGGTAATTGTTGGTCGCGATGACGAATTTCTGTTTAGGATCAATTGGTTTTCCATCGAAACTCAGGTCGACGATCCGATTGGCGCCAGCGTTGGCCAGCCCGCCCTTGGCATCGTATTTCGACGGCTGCGACAGATCGATCTTGTAGGTGACGCCGTCGATGACGTCGAAATTGTAGGACGGAAAATTAGTGTTGATGAGGGCCTGGTCGGCCTTATCAGGCTCGATCCGGTTGAAGATGCCGGCCGACATTTCCAGCCATTCCTTAACCTGCGCACCGGTGATTTCGACCGCACGCACGGTGTTGGGATAGAGATAGAGGTCGGCAACGTTCTTGATGGCGATGTCGCCCGCCGGCACGTCGGTATAGTAGTCGGCGCCGTTGCGCCCGCCGGCCTTGAACGGCGCGGCCGCCGACAGCAGCGGCACATCCTTCCATTGCGTGTTCTTGAGGATATCCCTGAGGTACCAGGTCTGCGCCTGGCTGACGACCTGCACCGACGGATCGTCGGCGACCAGCGCGAAATAGGAATAAAGCGGCGCGGAGGTCTTGCCGACGGGACGCCGCACATAGGCCAGCGTCGCCTGGTGGTCCTGGTCGAGGGCCGCGATGATGCGCTTGTCGTCCGGGACAGTCGGCTTGTTCTTGTTGTCGAGGCGTTCGAAGATCGGCCGCGCTTCGGAGGTGGCTGAAACGACCTTCCATTTCGACCCGTCACGCTCCAGCATCAGGTCGATCAGCCCCATATGCGAGCCCCAGAAACCGCCCATGACGGCGGGTTTGCCCTGCAGCGTGCCCTTTTGCGTGTCGACACCGTCGAGCGACTGGAAATCCTTCTTGCCGGGGAACACCAGATGCTGGTGGCCGGTGAACACCGCATCGATGCCGTCGACGCCGGCGACGAAGAACGAGGCGTTCTCCATCATGTCGCCCTGCTTCACGTCGATGCCGGAATGCGACAGCGCAAGGACGATGTCGGCGCCCTCCTCCTTCATCTGCGGCACCCAGGCCTTGGCCGCCTCGACGATGTCGCGCGTCTTGACGTTGCCCTCGAGGTTCTTGAGATCCCAGACCATGATCTGCGGCGGCACGAAGCCGATGATGCCGATCCTGATCGGCTGCTCGGCGCCCGAACCGTCCTTGATCTTCTTGTCGAGGATGACATAGGGCTTGAGATAGAGCTTGTCGTCGCGCGGGTTCGCGGCAAGCTCGGTGCCGCGGATCAAATTGGCGCAGACGAAGGGAAAATTGGCGCCGGCCAGCACCTTATCCAGGAACGACAGGCCGTAGTTGAACTCGTGGTTGCCCAGCGTGGAGCACTCGTAGCCAAGCAGGTTCATGCCTTTCATGATCGGATGCAGGTCGCCGTCCTTCAGCCCCTTCTCATAGGCGATGTAGTCGCCCATCGGATTGCCCTGCAGCAGGTCGCCATTGTCGATCAGCATCGAATTCACGGCTTCCTTGCGCACAGCATCGATGAGAGACGCCGTGCGCGACAGGCCCAGCGTGTCGTTCGTTTTGTCGGCGTAGTAATCGTAAGGCAGCACGTTCACATGGATGTCGGTGGTCTCCATGATCCGGAGATGGGCCTGGTTGCCTTGAGCGCGGGCGGAGAACGGATGCAGCATAATCAGTGCCCCTGCGGCGGCGCCCGCAAGGAGATCGCGGCGGGATATGGGATGGAGCAGTTGCGACATGTTTTCTCCTTCGACAACTGACAAGCCCTGCCCCGAAGCGAACTTCGCTCTGAAACCTGCTTAAGTCCATTCAACAAGTCGCGCGCATGAAGCCGCCACTCGATCAGCAACGGATGACGTGCGGATGAACGATCGGGGCGAGGAAATCAGCCCTTGTCGTCGTCGCCTTGGGTGATCAGCCGCGCGCTGCGCTGGCCTGTCGCGTAGATCCATAGCCAGCTCAGCGAAACCGCAAGCCGGTTGCGAAAACCGATCAGGAAATAGATGTGCGCCACTCCCCACAGCCACCAGGCCGCCCAGCCGGTCAGCTTGAGCCAGCCGAAATCGATCACCGCGGCGCGCTTGCCGATCGTGGCGAGATCGCCGGCATGCCTGTAGTGGAAAGGACGCGCGGTCGTGTCGCCGCCGAGCCTGGCCTTGATGGTGGCCGCAACATGTCGGCCCTCCTGCTTGGCGGAAGGCGCGACGCCGGGCACCGGCCGGCCATCGGGCCGCAGCACAAGGGCGGCGTCGCCGATGACGAAAATCTCCGGGCTGCCAGATACAGTCATATCGGGCTCGACCAGCACCCTGCCCGCGCGGTCCGCCTTCGCTCCCAGCCATTCAGCGGCCGGCGAAGCGGCAACGCCGGCTGCCCACAGGATCGTTCGGGCTGCCAGTTGCTTATCGCCAAATACAACACCTTCGGCGTCGCAGCTCGTGACGGCCCGGCCGAGCTCGACAGTCACACCGAGCCGCTCGAGCGCTTTGCTGGCATAGTCGGAAAGTTTCGGTGCGAAATTGGCCAGGATGCGGTCGCCGGCCTCGATC
>NZ_RZPQ01000801.1:0-2598 GCF_003999135.1 Mesorhizobium sp. M7A.F.Ca.CA.004.06.1.1
GCTGAAGTCGGTGGCATCGGGCGAGAAGCCCTATGGCATCCTCGTCGACTTCAGCACCGCACCATTGCCGCGCACGCTGACGGTGTTGTTGGTCTTCAGCTTCTGGAAGAAATCCCAGCCATAATTGGTATCGCCGACGAAGCCCGAAAGCAGGTAGGCGGCCGCACCCGAATAGAGCGGGCTCGGCATGACCAGGCCATCTGCATAGGCCGGCTTGGCGAGATCTGCCCAATGCTGCGGCTTCTCGGTCGCCGCGGTGTTGTAGACGATGCCGGTGGTGATCAGCTTGCTGCCGAAATAGGTCTTGCCGGCATCATAGGCATCCGCTTCGATGCCTTCGAGCTTTGCCTCGGGATAGGGCAGCAGCCGGTCGTCCTTCTTCAACAGCTCCATCGAGACCGCATCGGCGATCAGAAGCACGTCGGGCTGCGGGCTGCCGGCGGCAAACTCGGCCGCCATCTTAGTCAGGATATCGCTCGTTCCCGAGCGATAGATATTCACATCGATACCCGGCTGTGCCTTCTTGAAGGCATCCACGGTCTTGGCCGCGTCGGCTTCCGGCTGGGACGTGTAGAGCGTCAGTGTTTCGGCGTTTGCCACGCCGGCAAACAAAGTTGCCGCGAGTGCCAGCTGGCTGGCCAGCAGCTTGATGAAGTGCGTCTTCAATGAGACCTCCTGTCTTGTCTGTGCATGACCGGTCCGGCTCTGGCCGGCTCCCCGTCTCTTCCTCCCTGCACGGCGCATATGACTGGTGGATGACACAGCGCGTGAAACCCACAAAATATGTTCATATGTACGATGTCAATTACAAATGAACAGAAATGTGCGACAATCGACACGCCGAAGATCCGGCATCAGTTGACATCCGGCCGGTGTTTCCTTGATGAGCACCGGGCAGGCCACGGCTCATGAGGGACAGGAACCGATGACCACAGAAAAACCCAGACAGGCTCGCCTGCCGATGGTCTCGTCGGACCTTAACGTCAAGACGGCATGGCTCTACTATGTCGAAGGTTTCACCCAGGAACAGATCGCCGAAAAGCTCGATGTCTCCAGGGTGAAGGTCATGCGTACGCTGGCCTCCTGCACCGCCGAGGGCATTGTCGTCACCATGATCAACGCGCCGACCGCCGGACAGGTGGCGCTCGAGCGGGAACTGGAAAAGCGCTGGGGTCTGAACGCCGCCGTCGTCATCCCGACGCCGTCGGGGCATGACCATCTGGAGAAGGCCATCGGCCATGCCGTCGCGGCCTACCTCGGCGAGCAGATGCAGGACGGCATGACGCTGGCGATCGGTGGCGGCGCGACCCTGCATGCCAGCCTCGGCTTCCTTGCCCGCCGGCAGCTGAAGCGTGCCTGCGTGGTGGCGCTCGTCGGCAGCCTGCCGCACTCGCAATGGATCAATCCATCGATTGTCGCAGCCAAGGTCGCAGACGTCTTCGAGGTCGACAGCTACCAGATCACCGCGCCGGTGACGGTCGACAATTCCTCGCTGCGCGATCTCCTCTGGGCGCAGCCGACCCTGCAGGATGTGCGCCAACGCGCGGCCGCCGCCGACATCGCGCTGCTCACCGTCGGCGACATGTCGCCGGACGCCACCATCTTCCGGCATGGCATCGTGCCGTCATCGCTGATCGCTCCGCTGAAAGCGAAGGGCGCGGTCGCCAACATGCTGTGCTATTTCGTCGATGCCGCCGGCGGGCTGGTCGACCACGAGGTCAACAGCCGCGTCATGGCCATCGATCTCGATGTGGTCAGCAACGTGCCTAATGTCGTTCTTGCCGCGGGCGGCAAGCGCAAGGTCGCGGCGATCCTCGCCGCGCTGAAAGCCGTCGACACCAACGTGCTGATCACCGACAGCGATACCGCCACGGCGCTGCTTGCCAAGGGCGGCTGAGCCGGTTCGACTGGCTCCGGTGTTTCCCGCTAAATGAGCCCGCGCTCGCGCAAAAAATCCTCGACACCGACATGGGTCATGGATTCGAATTCGGCGACCGCCTCGGCCACCCGCTTGCGCTGCGCCGCCAACAGTGTGAACACCTGCTTCATCTCGCCGGAAACACCGAAACGGCTCCACCGCTCGGCGATGTGGGTGGGCAAGCCGATGTCGGCGCAGAACGCGTCCAGGCTGTCATAGCCGAGGCTGGCGACGAGCTGCCTGGTCTCGTCCGCCGACATGCGCGGCTCGAAGGCGTGGTCGTGCAGGCGCTGCGCCACCAGCTTGATGTCGGATGGCGACGCGCCCATGACCTTGCCGAACAGGGTTTTCACGTCAGACGGGTCGAATGCAGGCATATTTTGGCCTCCCTGGATCGCAATCCAGATAGAACATGGGTCAAGGGTCGGCGCCTGACAAGTCGTTTCTGTCGTAAGCCGGCGCATCATTCGACGCCGGCTTCTGCTTGATGGATCAGACCAGCAGGCCCATCGGATTTTCAAGGAGGTTCTTGAAGGCGACCAGCAGTTCGGCACCCAGCGCGCCGTCGACGGCGCGGTGGTCGGTCGACAGCGTCACCGACATCACGGTGGCGATCTTGATCTCGCCGTTCTTGACCACCGCCCGCTCCTCGCCGGCGCCGACCGCCAGGATGGTCGCAT
>NZ_RZPQ01000802.1:0-2597 GCF_003999135.1 Mesorhizobium sp. M7A.F.Ca.CA.004.06.1.1
GGGCGCATCTGGTCGATGAACGGCCACGCGAAGGCACCCGCGCCGACCACTGCGGCCATGCCGGTGGCGACGTAGAGAAAATCACGACGGTTGGGATCCTGGGTGTCGGTTGCGCTCACGGGTGCCTGATCCTTTCGCCTTTCCGTGCCGGTGGCTGAGCCTTGTTCCCCGCTCAATTACGCCAACCCGACAGCGCATGGCGAACAGGCTTGCGAATTCCTCCGGCATTTGGACTTCGGTTTATGCGTGAAGCCCGTTTTTGTCCAGACGGGTGAAGGCACAAGGGCAGATTGTCGCGGGGACAAAATCCGCCACCGCTCAACGCGACGCCGGATAGCCGCCAAACATCGCTAAACAACCGGGAAACAACCGCAAATCCGACGCCCCTGTTCGGCTCGACACAAGGCGCCAGCCGGGTCTATCCTTGTATCATGGCACACGTCATAGACCGCGACACCTGGTCTGTTCGCTCCGACCATTGGAAGGGCGAATTGCAATGTGGCGCCTACGGCTCCAACTCCTGCCTGATCTTCAACTATTTGCCTGGCGTCGGCGGCGGCCCCCGCCTGCACACGCATCCCTACGCGGAGATCTTCATCATCCGCCAGGGCACCGGCCTGTTCACTGTCGGCGACCAGGAGATCGAGGCATCCGCCGGCCAGATCCTGATCGTGCCGCCCAACACGCCGCACAAATTCACCAATCTCGGCCCAGGCCCGCTGGAAACGACCGACATCCATGAAAACGGCAGCTTCATCACCGAATGGCTGGAGTGACCCCTATTTCGCGCCGAGCCTGGCCAGCACCGCTCTCGGGATGTTGTATTCACGAATGACGGCATCGTGCTTGCGCAAGCCGCACAGCTCGCGCTGGATGAAATAGCCATGCACCGCCTCGGCGGCATCCTTGAGCAGCCGGGGGCGCAGTTGCTCGTCGGCATTGTCGCGCAGCCTGGCCAGCGTTTCCTCTACCCGCTGGCCGGCGCGGCCGAGTGCTGCCGCCTTTTCCGCCAATATTTCATGGCCGAGCGCGTCGAAGGCGGCTTCGGCGGCCGAGCCGCCGGCAAGATGAGATGGCGGACGCAAGGACATTTCAGTCTCCTTTCGCGAAAACCATGCGGTGAGTGACGAATTCTTCGCCTTCCACGTGCGTAAATCCAAGCCGTGCGTAAAAACCAAAAGCCTCTTGCGGCGCGCGGGTGTTCAGCGCGGCGAAATGGTGACGTGCCCTGTCGATAACGGTTTCGATCAGCATCCGGCCAAGGCCGGCGCGACGGTGACGCGCACTGACGAACAGGTGCCGGACCCGGCCGTGGTCCCTGGCCTCGAAATAGGGATCGATGTTCAACCCGCACACGCCGGCGAGTTCCCTTCCATCCCAGGCTCCGTACAGCGCCTCGCCCCGTTTCAGGAACTTGTTGCGGCCACTTGCCCAGCCATCCGCCAGGCGCACCAGCATCCAGTAGCCTTCCTGCCGGCTCTCTTCCTTCAGCGTGTCGAAAGCCGGCATGGTCGGCCGGAGCCGCTTGAGAACGTAGCCGACCTCTGAGATGGCGCCTGTTGATCCACCCATGGAGCTACTCCGCCGGGCGTGTCTCTTCGAGCACGCTGTCCTCGTGATAGAGAAAACCGCCGGACTGCCGCTTCCACAGCCGCGCATAGAGCCCCTCGAGTGCTACCAACTCGTCATGCGTGCCTTGCTCGACGATGCGGCCACCGTCGAGCACCACCAGCCGGTCGAGTGCCGCGATCGTCGACAGCCGGTGGGCGATGGCGATGACCGTCTTGTTTTCCATCAGCCGCGTCAGATTCTCCTGGATCGCCGCCTCGATGTCGGAATCGAGCGCCGAGGTCGCTTCGTCGAGGATCAGGATCGGCGCGTCCTTGAGGAAGACACGGGCGATAGCCACGCGCTGGCGCTGGCCGCCTGACAGTTTGACGCCGCGCTCGCCGACAAAGGCTTCGTAGCCGGCGCGGTCCCTGTTGTCGCGCAAGGTCAGGATGAACTCGTGCGCCTCGGCCTTTTTCGCCGCCGCGATCACCTCCGCATCGGTCGCGTCAGGCATGCCGAGCTTGATGTTGTCGCGCAGCGAACGGTGGAACAGCGCCGTGTCCTGGCTGACGACGCCGATATTGGCGCGCAGCGAATTCTGCGTGACTTTGGCGACATCCTGGCCATCGATGGTGATCGACCCGCTCTCCAGATCGTAGAGGCGCAGGATCAGGTTCGCGAGCGTCGTCTTGCCGGCGCCAGACGGTCCGACCAGCCCGACCTTCTCGCCCGGCTTGACGACAAGGTCGATGCCGTTCAGCACGCCGAAACCTTTGCCGTAATGGAACTCGACGTTGTTCACCTCGATACGACCGCCTGCCACCACGAGTTCCTTGGCGTCGGGCGCATCGATGAGGCCGAGGGGCTGCGAAATCAGCGCCTTGGAGTTCTCCAGCACGCCGAGGTTTCGCAAGATGCTGTTGAGCTGCATCATCAGCCGGCCGAGCAGCATGTTGAGCCGCAGCACCAGCGACAGCGTGAAGGCGACCGCGCCGACGGTGATCGAGCCCTCGACCCAGAGATAAACGGCAAAGCAGCCGATCGCC
>NZ_RZPQ01000803.1:0-2595 GCF_003999135.1 Mesorhizobium sp. M7A.F.Ca.CA.004.06.1.1
GTCTTACGAGTAGAAGCCGCCCAGTCAGAACCGATGTGAGGCTCTCCCTTCCGAAGCGACACGCTTTGGAGTTTGCCTCAAACAGGGTTCGTTTTACGAGCGAAAAGACATTTCCGGCGTGCACGAAGCGGCTTCCGCTTCCTCTGCCTTTTGTTCGGGCAAGACCGCGAGGCGCGGCTTATGGCCCGAATTTGCGTATGGAAATGACGCTTTGAGCGGCCCTGACCGGGCGAGACACGGAATTGAGAGACAAGAGGGTTTAATGCCTACCGTCAACCAGCTGATCCGCAAGCCGCGCATTGCGCCGGTGAAGCGCAACAAGGTCCCGGCCATGCAGCAGAACCCGCAGAAGCGGGGCGTCTGCACGCGCGTCTATACAACGACGCCGAAGAAGCCGAACTCGGCGCTGCGCAAGGTGGCCAAGATCCGCCTGACCAATGGTTTTGAAGTGATCGGGTACATCCCCGGCGAAGGCCACAACCTTCAGGAACACTCCGTGGTGATGATCCGCGGCGGCCGCGTCAAGGATCTTCCGGGCGTTCGCTACCACATCATCCGCGGCGTGCTCGACACGCAGGGTGTGAAGAACCGCAAGCAGCGCCGTTCGAAGTACGGCGCCAAGCGTCCGAAGTAAGGGGCGTCCGAAGTAAGATTTTCCGGCCTTGGCGCTCCTTGGGTGCGTCGGGTTATGAGATTGAGAGACAAAAACCATGTCGCGTCGTCACAGTGCAGAAAAGCGTGAGATCAATCCGGACCCGAAGTTCGGCGATCTGATCGTCACCAAGTTCATGAACGCCGTCATGTATGACGGCAAGAAGTCGGTCGCCGAGACCATCGTCTACGGCGCGCTCGACCAGGTTCAGTCGAAGACCAAGCAGGAGCCGGTCACCGTCTTCCATCAGGCGCTCGACAATGTCGCGCCGCATGTTGAAGTGCGTTCGCGTCGTGTCGGTGGCGCCACCTACCAGGTTCCGGTCGACGTGCGCCCCGAGCGCCGCCAGGCATTGGCCATTCGCTGGCTGATCGCTGCGGCCCGCAATCGCAATGAGACCACGATGGTCGACCGCCTCTCCGGCGAGCTGATGGATGCGGCCAACAACCGCGGCACGGCTGTCAAGAAGCGTGAAGACACCCACAAGATGGCTGAAGCCAACCGCGCTTTCGCGCACTACCGCTGGTAAAGCGCGAACGAGACTGAGAGGCAGCTACGATGGCCCGCGAATACAAAATCGAAGACTACCGCAATTTCGGTATCATGGCGCATATTGACGCCGGCAAGACGACGACCACCGAGCGCGTCCTCTACTACACGGGCAAGTCGCACAAGATCGGCGAAGTCCACGACGGCGCTGCCACCATGGATTGGATGGAGCAGGAGCAGGAGCGCGGCATCACGATCACCTCCGCCGCGACCACGACCTTCTGGAAGGCTCGTGACGGCAAGATGCACCGCTTCAACATCATCGACACCCCCGGCCACGTCGACTTCACCATCGAAGTCGAGCGTTCGCTGCGCGTGCTCGACGGCGCCATCGCGCTGCTCGATGCCAATGCCGGCGTTGAGCCGCAGACCGAGACCGTCTGGCGCCAGGCCGACAAGTACCGCGTTCCGCGCATGATCTTCTGCAACAAGATGGACAAGATCGGCGCCGACTTCTACCGCTCGGTCGAGATGATCGGTTCGCGCCTCGGTGCGCATGCCGTTGTCATGCAGCTGCCGATCGGCGCCGAGACCGAGTTCAAGGGCGTCGTCGACCTCGTCGAGATGAACGCGCTTGTCTGGCGCGACGAGACGCTGGGCGCTGCCTGGGATGTTGTCGAGATCCCGGACGACCTCAAGGCTCGTGCCGAAGAATACCGCGAGAAGATGATCGAGGCCGCCGTCGAGATGGACGAGACGGCGCTTGAGAATTACCTCGAAGGCAAGATGCCGTCGAATGACGAGATCCGCGCGCTGATCCGCAAGGGCACCATCGCGGTCAAGTTCTACCCGATGTTCTGTGGCTCGGCCTTTAAGAACAAGGGCGTGCAGCCGCTGCTCGGCGCCGTCGTCGAATATCTGCCGTCGCCGGCCGATGTTCCCGCCATCAAGGGTGTCGATGCCAAGACCGACGCCGAGATCGAGCGTCACGCCGACGACAACGAGCCTCTGTCGATGCTCGCCTTCAAGATCATGAACGACCCGTTCGTCGGTTCGCTGACCTTTGCCCGCATCTATTCGGGCAGGCTCACCAAGGGCATCTCGGTCGACAACACCGTGAAGGGCAAGAAAGAGCGCATCGGCCGCATGCTGCAGATGCATGCGAACTCGCGCGCCGACGTCGAAGAGGCTTTTGCCGGCGACATCGTTGCTCTTGCCGGTCTCAAGGACACGACCACCGGCGACACGCTGAGCGATCCGCTGCATCCGGTCATTCTCGAGCGCATGGAATTCCCCGATCCGGTCATCCAGATCGCCATCGAGCCGAAGACCAAGAACGACCAGGAAAAGATGGGCCTCGCCCTTCACCGCCTGGCCGCCGAGGATCCGTCCTTCCGTGTCAAGACCGACGAGGAAAGCGGCCAGACCATCATTTCCGGCATGGGCGAACTTCA
>NZ_RZPQ01000804.1:0-2595 GCF_003999135.1 Mesorhizobium sp. M7A.F.Ca.CA.004.06.1.1
TCGTCGAGGAGATGACCATCGACGAGGCCTCCGAAGAAAAGATCATGTATGCCGCCGTCCATTGAATCGCCCGGTGAGGATCGGCAGGCCACGATCGTCGAAGTCGGTCCGCGCGACGGCCTGCAGAACGAAAAGCGGCTGGTCTCGACCGGGCAGAAGCTGCGCCTGATCGGCATGCTGGCCGATTGCGGCTTCGCCCGCATCGAGGCGACGGCTTTCGTCTCGCCGAAATGGGTGCCGCAGATGGCCGATCATGATGAGGTCATGCGGCGCGCTGTGCGGCGCCCGGGGCTTATGCTGTCCGCGCTGGTGCCCAACGAGCAAGGTGCGCGGGCCGCGATCTCGGCCGGCGCGCAGGAACTCGCGGTCTTCACCAGCGCCTCCGAGACGTTTTCGAAACGAAACACCAATTGTACCATCGAGGAAGGGCTGGCTCGTTTTGTGCCAGTGATCGCGCTGGCCGCCGAGCATTCCTTGCCGGTGCGGGGCTATGTCTCCTGTGCCGTCGATTGTCCCTATGAAGGCCCGATCGAACCCGGCGCGGCCGCGAGAGTCGTCGCGCGCCTGCGCGATCTCGGCTGCGCCGAAATCGCCGTTGCCGACACGATCGGCAGGGCGACACCCGAGCGCGTGCATGCCATGGTGCTGGCAACCCTCGAAGAAGCAGAGGCTGCGCGGCTGGCCGGGCATTTCCACGACACCGGCGGCCTGGCGCTCGCCAACGTCGATACCGCCTGGGACCTCGGGCTCAGGGTGTTCGATGCCGCTGCCGGCGGGCTAGGCGGCTGTCCCTACGCGCCCGGTGCGGCCGGCAATCTTCGCAGCGGCGCGCTGGTGGCGCACCTTGCGTCGAAAGGGATTTCCACCGGCATAAATCGCGAATTGCTGGCCGGCATCGAAACCATGCTTGCCGAGGGTAAGTTTTTCGCCGAGCCATAAAACCACGACAACCCCGCAGCAAGTTTGCCTGAAATCAGTGCCGTCCCGATCTTCGGGGCTGGCGTCTCGGAAAATGCGACACGAGCTATATATTGCTGCCTTGGCTGCCCGCTCGGCTTTAGCAAAATTTGACGAGGCATCGAATTTTTGGCGCGCGTGCCGCCCTTGTTGTTAACGTCAGTACCAATGCCCCGATCGCCTTCACACCGAATGGAGAGTGTCGGCGATCGTTCCCATCAGGTTCTGTATGTCGATCCGCATCGACTGATTGATCGCTTTCGGCCAGGTCGACAGCTTCACGCCGACGAAATCGCGCTGGTGGTCGATGTAGATTATCTGCCATCCGAGCAGCTACTCTGAATGCAATGGGCGAGCCTCCAAGGTTTCTATTGGGTGGTTCTCAGAGGGATGGAGCCGGACATTCACTTCCGTCGAGAACATATCGCGAACTACAGGTTCAAAGCGCAACATCTCTTCGCGCGATGACCGGCCTCTCAGCACCGACCTATCGCTGATCCGCTGCAGCACTCTTTGCGGCCAAAGCCGATCCGTTGTAGGCGTGCATCTGCGCCAGCTTTGCCATGCGCTGGGCGGCTTCTGCGAGCGCCGAGCAATGCTGCTTGAAGTTTTGCTCTATGATCTGACCGTAGGGTCCCGTAAGTCCCACCGCGTACATCACCTCACCGCTCGTCGGCCTTATCGGAAATGCGATCGAGCCCAGGCCCGGAACATGCTCGGCCAGGTCCATGGCATAGCCCTGCTGCCGAACCTCCGCCAATTCCCTGGTCAACTCCGCGATCTTCGTTTTAGTCCGATCGGTATAGCTGCGCAGCTCGGTCGCCAGGATCCTGTTCACGGTCTCCTGCGGATGAAACGCAAGGATCGCCTTGGCCGAAGCGGTCGCATTTACAGGCATGGCCATACCCGGCATGACATAGGTCCGGACCGGAGTGTCGGGCGCGACGCAGGTGACCGAGCGCACCTCGGTACCGTCGAACTTCGACAGGAACGCCGACTGGCCGGTGCGGTCGGCCAAATCCTGAAGCGGTCGCTGCGCGAGCGTCGTCAGCCAGCCGCTATCCGGAGACATCTGTAGCAGCTGCAGCAAGCGATCGCCGAGGCGGTATGTCCGATTGCGAACGCTCTCGGCGGTGATCATCCCGCTTTCGATCAAGGCATGCAGCAGCCTGTTGATCGTGGTTTTGGGCAGTCCAAGCGTCGTTTCGAGCTCGATCGCCGTCAAGCCATGCTCGAACGGCGCGACCGTTTCCATGATCGAGATGTAGCGCTCGAGGGGACTGTCCTTGGCGCTCGGCTTCTTCGATTTCGTATTCAAGGGCACCTACGCCGATCTGACAATTGCGACTGCAAGAAGGTTATCGTTCAAAACAGACGTGAGGGGCAAGGTCGGTCTCTCGTTATCCCGCCGCGCCTCGAGTCCGAGGGGCTCCGTAGAATAGCCGAACGGCCGCACGCCCTCGGCTGTCGGGCTCCGCTAGGTAACCCGAACCCGAAACCTCCTCACGAATAATACCGAAATTCGGTATTATTTCCATTTTATGGGCCCCTCGATTGACTCGCAAGCCAAATCCTGATTATCGGGATAAATACCGATTTTCGGAGGAACTTGAAATGGCTGAACTCCCGCGTGTGACC
>NZ_RZPQ01000805.1:0-2590 GCF_003999135.1 Mesorhizobium sp. M7A.F.Ca.CA.004.06.1.1
GCGTACGGCCGCGGCTGAGCAGGAACGGACCGACGCGGTCACAGCGAGACAACAGGTGGAGCGGACCGCAGCTGACACGGAGCGAACGCTCGCACGAGAACGCGCTGCAGCAGCAGCGGCCGTTGAGGAGTTGAAAGAAGCTCGCGTCGAGCGCCAGGCGGCTGAACTGGAGCGAGCCAAAGCAGTCTCAGCGAAAGAGCGTGCCGAGCAGGCCGCAACCGAGACGGCACAGGCTCTGGCACGGGAACGTACTACAGCTGTCATGAATCGTGAGGATCTCGACAGAGCACGCATCGAGCGCGAAGCCGCCGCCCAAGCTCTTTTGGTGCGTGTCGCTAAGCTTCAGGAGGCTCTGGACGAGCAACGCGAGGCCGCACATAGTCGATGCTGACCTCGATAGGGGCCGAGATCGTCGCCCGACTCAACTGATGTACGACGCCCGCGCTGGCGACGCGCACGCTGGTCGCCCCAAACGGAGCGGCGGCCGACTCGATGGCATCATGGCAGGCCCGAACGACTTTATCCGGGACGCCCGGCAACGCCTCGGTTCGGCTGACTGTTGATTGAGTGTTGCTGTCGCTGGGAGGCTGGAGAGCGGCCGGCAGGTCGAGCGACTGTCCGCCCCTTGCGGACGCAACAGCAGTAGCGGTGGCCGGACCTACCGTCCCCGGGGCTGCCGCAGTGCCGCTTGTGCTGGTCTCGCCGTCGTCCGCCGACGAACTGGAGCCGCCGGGGTCATCGCCAGTCCCTTTCTGCGAGCCGCCGTGGTTGCCGCCGGCGTCATGACCTCCGCCGCCACCATGGCCACCAGAACCATGGCCGCCGTTGCCATGCCCTCCGCCTTGCTGACCACCGGTTGCAGCTCCTGCGCAAACTACGGCGATCGAGCAAGCTAAGACGAAATACGCACAGGTGAATCCACGCGATTGACGCACGACGACCTCCATGGATGCGTCGGTCCAACCGTCTTTCCGCGGCGTGCAGTCAGAACGGCCGAACCGCCGCTGCCCCCGAGGCAACCTAGCGATTGCCGCGCCCCCGAAAGAACTAGGGGATCGATCCGGTGTATCAAGGATATTTGGCTGGTAAGCGCCGATGAGAGATCGCTTGGCTGGCGAGTGCCGTATCATTCACGTCGAGGCCGACCGTGGATGACGCCGCAGACGCCTTCATGACCCAATGACCGGAGTCCGGGGAGTGGCCTGGCCGAGGCCCGGGCGAATGCAGAGATCAGCTCCGCCATGGCGAACCATGGCGGGCCAGACGGATCACCCCGCCTCAGCCAACCCTGACGACAAAATGCTTCGTCACCGGCTCGATGATCTTCCAGGTTCCCTTGAAATCGGCTTCCACCACGAAGGCATCGCCGGGACCGACCTCGACCGGTGTGCCGCCGTCCGGCGTGATGATGATGCGGCCGGCGATCATGTGCACGAACTCGTAGTCGGTATAGGTCGCGTGGTAGGTACCGGGCGTCGCGCGCCAGGTGCCCGACAGCACCTTGCCGTCCTCGGTCGTGTGCTGGACGGCGGTTTGCATGGTCGGCTTGCCCTCGACGACGATCCAGCCAGCCAGATCGCCGGCGTCCGCGTGTTCGACGGTGCCGAATTTGAGGATTGTCTCGCGTGTCATGTGCTGGGCTCCGTTTGGTGGATTGCGTGGCGTTGTTTGCCTGGCCGGTCAAATAACCGATGCACCTGCCGCGAGCAATGCCGGCGCCATACGGCCGGCACCTTGGCTGACGGTGCATCAAACAAAAAACCCGCCTGTGCGGCGGGTCACTGGCGCAAATCAGCACCATAAGCAAATATGTACCATAGCTGAGGTCACCGAGTCAAGAAAAAATTCCTATCTCGGAAAAACTGGCGGCACAAAAGCTACCAACACCGGCTACCACGAGGCTTTTTGTTAATCTGAGTTCGGAGCCCTGCCCTGCGGCGCACGCCGCGTCCTTCGGCTCTCGACGGGCGGGTCAGGGTTTGTGCCGCGCCGAGACGAGTTCCGCCTTGCGCCTTGCCGTCTCCATTCCCAGACCGATGAAAGCACGCGCGTGCTTGGCCAGCGCCATGTTGTCCGTCCAGAGATTGCGCCAGATCGCGGTCTTCTTCGACAGGTTCTCATCGACGATTTCCGAAGAGAAGGATTCGAAGCTGAGGTCGTCGCTGTAGCCGATAGCAGTCAGCGCATCGAAGATCGCGGCGAAATCGATATTGCCGGTGCCGAGGAAGCCGCGATGGCTTTCGCCGATATGGACATAGCCGATCTTATCGGCGGCATGACGGATGGCCAGCCCGACATCGGCCTCCTCGATGTTCATGTGGAAGGTGTCGAGATGCAGGAAGATGTTGTCCGAGCCTGTGTCCTCGATGAAGGCCAGCCCTTGCGCGGCGGTGTTGAGCAGATTGCTTTCGAAGCGGTTGACGATCTCGAGGTTGAGCGTGACGCCGGCCGCCTTGGCTGTCTCGGCAACCTTGGCCAGCGTGCCGGCACTGCGCTGCCATTGAGCGCGCGTCGGCGCCTCGACCTGCAATCCGTGGCTGGTCGAGAGAATGCCGGCGACCTTCCGGCCGCCGAGATCGCGCGTCAGCGC
>NZ_RZPQ01000806.1:0-2588 GCF_003999135.1 Mesorhizobium sp. M7A.F.Ca.CA.004.06.1.1
CCATCGACGAGGCGATCCAGGCGGCCGTGCTCGACCGCTCGTCGGTGCGTCCCAAATCGGCGGTGCTGGCGGTGGCTGGCCCGGTCGACGGCGACGAGATCGAGCTGACCAACTGCCCCTGGATCGTCAAGCCGAGGAAAATGTTCGCCAGCCTCGGCCTGAGCGACATCGTCGTGCTCAACGATTTCGAGGCGCAGGCGCTGGCCGTCGTTGCGCTCGGCGAGGAGCACATGGAAAAGATCGGCGGCGGCACGCCGGAGCCCAATGCCGGGCGCGTCGTGCTCGGCCCCGGAACCGGGCTCGGCGTCGCCGGGCTGGTCCATGCGCTGCACCATTGGATACCGGTGCCCGGCGAGGGCGGCCATATGGACATCGGCCCGCGCACACCGCGCGATTTCGAGGTTTTTCCGCATATCGAGAAGCTCGAAGGCCGCGTTTCGGGCGAGCAGATCCTGTGCGGACGCGGTCTGGTCAATGTCTACAGGGCGGTGGCCAAGGCGGACGGCAAGCCGTCGCCCTTCACCACGCCGGCCGAGATCACTGCCGCGGCACTTGCGAAAACCGATCCGGTTGCAGTGGAAGCGCTGGAGATTTTCGTCACCTGCCTTGGGCGCACCGCAGGCGACCTTGCTCTGGTGTTCATGAGCCGCGGCGGCGTGTTCCTCACCGGTGGCATCGCGCAGAAGATCGTGCCGGCGCTGAAAGCCGGCAATTTCCGCGCCGCTTTCGAGGACAAGGCGCCGCACAGCGCGATGATGCGCACCATGCCGGTCTACGTCATCACCCACCCGCTGGCCGCACTTCTGGGCCTTGCCGCCTATGCCAGGAACCCCTTGCTGTTCGGTGTCCAGACGGAGGGCCGGCGCTGGCAGGCCTGAAAGCCAGCGAAGCGCTCGCGCCCCGCGACGAAGTTAATCAGGTGCGGGCATAGGCAATCAGGCCGCAGGGCGTTAAGAGGGGTGCCGAATTTGCAGCCCCGGTCCCACGAGGCGGAAAACCACAAAGCGCTCCCGATTTGACACTTGAAGCTCCAAACAAACAAAAAGCCCGGCCCGGCGAGGTCACAGCGGTGCTCCGCCGCATCCTCGCTGAAAACGGCAAAGAGTATCGCTGGACCTATGTCGTCGCCGTCTCTTGCCTGCTGATCGTTTCCGGCACCACCGCCTTCACGGCGTGGATCATGGCCCCGATGATCAACCAGATCTTCTACGAACGACGCGGCGATATGCTCTGGTTGATCTGCGCCGGTTTCATGGGGGCCTCCCTGCTGCGCGGCTTCGCCGGTTACGGCCAAGCAGTCGCGTTGGCCAGTATCGGCAACAATCTGGTCGCGCGCTACCAGAAGCGTAGCTTCGACCATCTGATGAAGCTCGGCGTCAACTTCTTCAACGATACGCGTTCCGGTCGGCTGGCGGCACAGGTCAGCGAGAATGTCGGCGGCGTTCGCGATCTGCTGTCGCTGACACTGACCTCCATCAGCCGCGACGCGGTCACGCTGGTCGCTCTCGTCGGCGTGATGATCTATCAGGATCCGGTGTTGTCGCTCAGCTCGCTGCTGATCGGCCCTCCACTGATCTGGGCCGTCGTCTATATCACCCGCCGACTGCGGCGTATCAACCGGGAATCCGTCCTGATCAATTCGCGGCTGAACGGGTCCGTGCAGGAAGCCACGCAAGGCATCGCCATCGTCAAGGCCTTCACCTTGGAGGCCGAGCTGGCGCGCCGCATCGGCATCATGGCGGACACGGCCGAGCAGCGTAACAACAAGATCGCCCGCGTCTCGGAGCGGCTGTCGCCGATTTCCGAGATTCTGGGCGGTCTCGCCATCACCTCCGTACTTGCCTATTCCGGCTACCGGGCGTTGTATCTTGGGCAGCCGCCGGGCGCGGTTTTCTCCTTCATCACCGCGCTGATCATGGCTTACGATCCGGCAAGACGCCTGGCGCGCACACAGGTGGGCATGGAACGTGCCCTGGTCAACGCGCGCATGATCTACGAGTTGCTCGACCTGGAGCCGAAACAGGGCGACGCACCCGATGCCGTCGAGGCGAGGATCACCACCGGCGAGGTGCGTTTCGACAATGTGACGTTCGGCTACAGCGCCGACATGCCGGTGCTTAGGGACCTGAGCTTTACCGCCGCGGCCGGCAAGGTGACGGCGATCGTCGGTGCGTCGGGCGCCGGCAAATCGACGCTGGTGGCCCTCTTGCAGCGCTTCTACGACGTCGACCGGGGCAGCATCGAGGTCGATGGCCAGGACATCTCGAAGGTAACCAAGCATTCGCTGCGGCAGTCGATCGCCTATGTGGCGCAGGCGCCCTATCTGTTCGAAGGCACGATCCGCGACAACATCCGCTACGGCCGTCTGTCGGCCACGGACGCCGAGATCGAGCAGGCGGCGAAACAGGCGGCAGCCGACGAGTTCATCCGCCAGCAGCCGCAAGGTTACGACACGCCGGTCGGCGAAGGCGGCTCGACCCTTTCCGGCGGCCAGCGCCAGCGCGTCTCGATCGCCCGCGCCATCGTGCGCCAGGCACCGATCCTGCTGCTCGACGAGGCGACATCGGCGCTCGACAACGAGGCGGAGG
>NZ_RZPQ01000807.1:0-2581 GCF_003999135.1 Mesorhizobium sp. M7A.F.Ca.CA.004.06.1.1
CATGCCAGCGAGGAAGTCGGCTACGAGGTGCAGTAGGCGGCGCGGCCGGATGGCCGCGTTGCCCACATCTGGCATCAACGCCAGCCGCTTCTGCCGCTAGAGAATCTGGCCGCCGGCGCCCATGGTGCGAAAACGTGGCCGCCCAACCGGCCCGAGGGATATGAAATCCCTTCTTCAAGAGTCGGCACATTCGTTTGGTTCGAACATCTCCATGACCGCAGAACTATCCGCCGGCGCCACGGATCGCGCCGATGTGCCGGCCAGAGCCTTGCTCCTGCTGCCGCTGACGGTCGCCTGCGGCGTGTTCATGACCAGCCTCGACCAGAATGTCGTGGTGACCGCGCTGCCGGGCATCAGCGAAAGCCTCGGCCGTCCGCCCAGCCAGCTCGGCCTCTTGATTACCGTCTATGTCGCCAGCCTGATCATCTCGATGCCGCTTGGCGGCTGGGCCGCCGATCGCTTCGGCCTGCGCAACGTCTACTGCTTTGCCTTGCTGGTGTTCGCCGCCTCGTCGGCGCTCTGCGGGCTGTCCGACAACATCTGGATGCTGGTCGGCGCCCGCGCGCTGCAAGGCTTTGGCGGTGCCTTGATGGGCACGCTCGGCCAGGTCGTCATCCTGTCGACCTTTCCGCGCAGCCGAACGCTGAAGATCAACATGTACATCTCGCTGGCCGGCCAGTCCGGACCGTTGGTCGGTCCGCTCGTCGGGGGCGCGCTGACCACCTACATTTCCTGGCGCTGGATCTTCTTCATCAACGTGCCGTTCGCGCTGGCGGCGGCAATTCTTGCCGCCTCGCTGTTTCCGACGATGACCAAGCCCGTGCGCACGCCGTTCGATTTTCCGGGCTTCCTGCTGGTCGGCAGCGGCATGGTCCTGCTGGTCTTCGGCATGGATTCGCTTGCTGCCAAGGATGCCGCGGGCGGCATCATCGCCGCAGAACTGGCGCTGGCGCTGGTCATCCTGACCATCGCCTCGTTCTACTGCCTGCGCGTGCGCAATCCGCTGCTCGATCTCGAGCTGTTGCGCATCCGTACCTTCCGCATTTCGTTCCTCACCGGCGGCGGGCTGGACACGATCGGCCTCAGCTCGGTGGTGTTCCTGCTGCCCTTGATGTTCCAGCTCGGCTTCGGCATGAGCGCGGTGCAGGCGGGATCGCTGACCTTCGTCGCCGCGGTCGGCTCCGTGGCCATGCGCTTCTTCATGCCGCGTGTCCTCAACCGTTTCGGCTTTCGCCGCGTGCTGGTCTACAACACCCCGATCGTCGCCGTGATGGTCGCCGGCTTCGCCTTGATGCAGGCGACGACGCCGGTGTGGATCGTGCTGACCTACATCTTCGTCTTCGGCGTCTTCCGCTCCGCGCAATGGGCCTCGACCGGCAATCTCGCCTATTCCGACATCGCGCCCGAGCAGCTCGCCCGCTTCAGCGCGCTCTATTACATATTATGGCAGCTGGCGGTGGCGATCAGCGTCGGCCTGGCTGCGGCGGTATTGTCATTTCTGGCCGGCGGCGGTCCAGCCGTCGCCGACGATTTCCGCATCCTGTTCGTCATCGAGGGCATCATCACGCTCTGCGCGCTGCTTGCCTACCTCAAGCTGACGCCACAGGACGGTGCCCATGTCAGCGGCCACGGCGCACAGATGAATACCGAATGAGGCTGGCTGGCTTATTCGCTGAACGTCACCCACTCTTCCAGCGGCACGCGGTCGGTGCGGAAGGCGTTTTCAGGTTTTGACGTATCTTCATAACCAAGCGCCATGCCGCAGACGACGATCTCTTCGTCCGGAATGTCGAGCACCGGCCTGATCTGCCGGTGATAGGGCGCGAAGGCCGCCTGCGGACAGGTGTGCAGACCCCTGCCTCTTGCTGCGACCATAATGTTCTGCAGGAACATGCCGTAGTCGATCCATGAGCCCTGGTTGAGGCGGCGGTCGATGGTGAAGATCATGCCGACCGGGGCGTCGAAGAAGACGAAGTTGCGGTCGTGCTGGGCGCGCATCTTGTCGACCTCGCGACGACCGATCCCGAGCGCGCCATAGAGGCCGAAACCGTTGGCGCGGCGGCGGGTCAGATACGGCTCGAAGAACTGTGTGGGATAATACCGGTACTCGTCCCAATCAGCTTTTTCGGCGCGAATGCCGGAATTGAGAATGGCGTCTGATATCCGCTGCTTGCTCTCGCCCTTGGTGACATAGACCTTCCATGGCTGCATGTTGGTGCCGGATGGGGCACGCGCCGCAACCGCCAGAATGGCGCGGATGGTTTCGTCGTCGACCATGTCGGGCAGGAATGCGCGCACCGAACGGCGCGACAGGATCGCCTCGTCGACAATCTCGGCATCGCCCGCAATTCGGGGGTTATTTTCCAGCATGGGCCGTCCCTTACCCTTTGTCTCGATCGGACGTCCCCACTCGCCGCTCTCGGCGGAGCCTTTGCATGAACCGTCAAAATCGCGCAAGCAAATCTTGTGCATCCGTGAAAATCTACTTGATTTTTTCATGAGCTTGACTTCTCATGAAATTTGGCCAGATTTTTTCATAAAGTGAGCGCTTTGCCTTCGACTACCGCTAGAACATTGCAGG
>NZ_RZPQ01000808.1:0-2576 GCF_003999135.1 Mesorhizobium sp. M7A.F.Ca.CA.004.06.1.1
CAAGACCGTGGTGCTGGTTTCGAACTCCGGCAGGCGGGCACGACCCAATGAAAGCCGGCTCATGAAACTCGGCTTCGAAGCGGGAAGCTGGGATCATTTCGTTTCTTCCGGCGAGGTGGCGTGGCGATCCTTCAGGCAGATGGCGATTTCGGGGAAGCTGCGCCCAGGGACAAAATGTCTGCTGATCAGCCGTGAAGCTGACCGCTCCGCGATCGAGGGCCTGCCTTTTGTGCTGACCGGGTCCGGCGATGAGGCCGAACTGGTGCTGATCGCGGCCAGCGAGGGTGACCGCTTTGACCTCGACCATTATCGCAGGCTGTTCGCGCCGGCTGCAGAGCGGCGGGTGCCGTGTTTCTGCACCAATCCCGACATCGTCATGCTGACGACCGTTGGCCCTCGCTTCGGCGCCGGTCGTCTGGCCGATCTCTATGAAAGCCTGGGCGGCAGCGTTACCCGTATCGGCAAGCCCGACAAGGCGATTTTCGAAGCCGCGCTGGCGCTGGCCGGCGAGCCGGACCCTGGCACCGTGGTCTGTGTCGGCGACAGCGTCGAACACGATATATCGGGGGGAAACAGCGCCGGCATCGCCACCGCGCTGGTGCTGAGCGGAATACTGGCGGACACACCGGATCTCGCCGCTGTTTTCGACGAACAGCAGGCCTGGCCGGACTACATCACGGACAGTTTCAGCTTCCGCTGACCGCCTCCAGCATACGCCGCGCGCTCTCCTCGTCGGTGATCAGGATGGTTGGGGCGATGAGGGTCATGGCGCCGAGCAGCGCTTCGGTTTTCTCCTCGCCACCGGAGGTGAGGATACGGATCGGCGCCTTGCGCAGACGGTCGACATCCACCGACATCACGTGGCTGTTGACCGGATGGTCGACCAGATCGCCGTTGCGGTCGAAGAAATGGAACAGGAGGTCACCCACGGCGCCTCGCGCAAGCAGGGCCTCCCGATCCGCCTCCTTGAGAAAGCCGCCCCGAGAGAAGGTGGTGGCCGAGGCAATCCCGCCGACGCTCAGCAGAACGGCATCAAGCACGTCGGCCATTTCGAAAATCTCCTGCAGGCCGCAGCGCTCGATCAGTGCGATCTTGGTCTCGACGCTGTCGACGACGGCTGGTGTCGGCATCAGATAGCCGTCGCCCTGGAATATCTGAGCGAAGCGCCAGGCGAACTCGGCTGGGTTTACCCGGCGCACGACGCCGACACCGCCAAGCAGCGAAATCACCTTGAAATCGGTGAGCGACTTGGCGCTGATGAAGGGCAGGCTCGAGAACAGCGTCTGCCCCCAGCCGACGCCGACCCGCATGCCGGACTTCATCGTGTCCGACAGGAAACTGCCGGTCTTGGCGCTGATCGCTGGTATCGGATCGGCATTGGGTGCCGAAAGCGGCGCCACCAGCGCCTGCTGCAGCCCGAACGTCTTCTCCAGCGCGCGCTCAAGCCGCACGATTTCCGACAATTCGCTCTCGATGGTGATCTTCACTTCGTTGCGCGCCCGGGCATCCGCCAGCATGCGCACGATGGTGACGCGACCGACGCCGAGCACGTCGGCGATCTCGTTCTGCGTCATCTGTTCGACGAAATACATCCAGGCGGCGCGAATCCTGAGGCGATCCGTTCGGCTTTCGCTGGCGACCTGCTCGGTTGCCTCGCCTCGACCGTCTTCGCTTTCGCCCTGTCGTCGTCTGCCCAAGTCTGTCTCTCCCCCTGCGGCGACGGACGAGCGCGCTGCCGCCGATTCTGCATGCTGGTCTAGTATCGCCTATTGATCTACCAATCGATAGGAACAATGTAGAGAGTGGCGGCTGCCCCGGTTGGCGGCTATCCGCAGCAAATTTCAAGGCGATCTGCGATGCTCCGACAAATCTCCGAAGATGTCCGCGTCAATCTGAAGGATCGGCTGCGGGAAGTCCGCGAAATCATCCGCCAGAGCCGCCATGACGGCAGCGGCGATGCCAGCATCCTGCGCGAAGCAACCAGCCATCTGCCGCCGTTTCCGGGCAAGGGCATCGAAGGCCTGCTCAGCCATGCCGCCAGTGCCGTCGACGAGGCGCTGTCGATCGCTGAAGCTTTCGTCCCGCATGAGCGCCCGATCAAGGTGGACGGCACGACGGTAAAGGGCCTCGGCACCTATTTCCCGATCGGCAACGAGGATCGCCAGCTGAGCGCGGAGCGCCTGTTCCGGCGCGATATGTATTATCTGACCAAGGCGGTGCTTGCCGGCCTGAACATCGACAATGCCCGCATCCACGAAGCCGATTTCGCGGCCGTCCATGCCACGATGCGCAAGCGGCATGGCGACCTCCTGGCCGCCTTGGCCACGCCAGGCGCCGGACTGCAGGCAATCGCGGCGATCTGTTCGGCGCTGCTGGTCGAGTGCCTCAGCCAGCGTCCAGTTCGCTTTGCCGAGACCGTGCCGGAAACGCCGGCCGCGATTGCCGGCCGGGCGCTCGACATAAGCTGCCTGGCGCCGCTCGCTTTGGCCTGCGGCCTGGCGACCACCGGCAGCGACGGTGCACCGGAGCCGGATATGCTGGAGATCGCGATATTGGCGGCGGATATTCGCCACGAC
>NZ_RZPQ01000809.1:0-2575 GCF_003999135.1 Mesorhizobium sp. M7A.F.Ca.CA.004.06.1.1
GCCCTCAACAGGGAGCCTCGAGAGACCGCGACGGAACTGCTCTGTGAAGTGACGTTCGAACGTCTGGTCGAGATATTCGACCAGCCGGAACTCGACGGCGCGTCCGAACTCATGGAAGCGCTGCCGCGCGCCAAGGCGGGCAAGCTGCTCACTGCCATGTCGGTCGACCGGGCCGCCGACATCCTGCGCGAGCTGGAGGAGCCGGCCCGTTCCGAGCTGCTTGGCGGGCTTGCGCCGCCGCTGCGCGCAACCCTGCTCTCCATCCTCGGCTATCCCGAAGGCAGCGCCGCATCGATCATGACGACGGAGTTCGTCAGCGTGCCCTCGGACTGGACCGTCGGGCAGACGCTCGACTACATCCGCAAGGTCGAGCGGACACGCGAAACCGTCTACGCGATCTATATCGTCGATCCGCAGACGCACCTGCTCGTGCGCTCGACGGGCCTGCGCCGGCTGATCACCGGTGAGCCTGACGATCCGATCATGACGGTGGCGCCGGATCACCTTCCGGTGACGGTCGGCCCGCTGACCGATCGCGAAACCCTGGCGCAGACGATCTCCAAATACGATCTGCTCGCCCTTCCGGTCGTCGACCATGGCAAGATCCTCGGCATCGTCACCATCGACGACATCATCGACACGATGGTCGCGGAGACGACCGAGGACGCGCACCGTTTCGGCGGCATGGAGGCGCTGGACGAGCCGTACATGAAGATGAGCTTCCTCGCCATGATCAAGAAACGCGGCGGCTGGCTGTGCGCGCTGTTCATCTCGGAGATGCTGACGGCCAACGCAATGCAGAGCTATGAGGGCGAGTTGGAGAAGGCGATCGTGCTGACGCTGTTCATCCCGCTGATCATGAGCTCCGGCGGCAATTCCGGCTCGCAGGCGACCTCGCTGGTCATCCGCGCGCTGGCGTTGCGCGAGATCGGTCTTGGCGACTGGTGGCGGGTGGCGCTGCGCGAGCTGCCCACCGGCTTGGTGCTGGGCGCCATGCTCGGCGTGGTCGGCGTCTGCCGCATCGCGCTGTGGCAGTATATGGGCTTCTACGATTATGGCCCGCACTGGCCGCTGATCGCTACCACGGTGGGGGCTGCACTGGTCGGCATCGTCACCTTCGGTTCGCTGTCGGGGTCGATGCTGCCGTTCGCCTTGAAACGTATCGGCTTCGACCCGGCCAGCGCATCGGCGCCGTTCGTCGCCACGCTGGTCGATGTCACCGGGCTGGTGATCTACTTTTCGGTGGCGCTGGTGATCCTGCGCGGCACGCTTCTGTAGCGACTATCTCCGCCGTGGCATGACCTTGCCGCGGCGGAGTTCCTCAACCCGGATTTGCCGTCAATCGACGCGCTCGCCGTCCTTCACGCGATAGGTCGGCTTGTACATGGTGACCAGTTCTTCCGCCGCTGTCGGATGCACGGCCATCGTACGGTCGAAATCGTCCTTGGTCAGGCCGGCCTTCAGCGGGATGCCGAGCAGCTGCGCCATCTCGCCGGCATCCGGCCCCAATATGTGGGCGCCAAGCACTTTTTTCGACGCGCCATCGACCACCAGCTTTATCAGCATCTTCTCGTCGCGCCCGGACAGGGTGTGCCGCATCGGCCGGAATGTCGCGCGGTAGATCTCGATGTCGGGGAAGCGCTTGACGGCGTCGTCCTCCGACAATCCGACAGTGCCGATCTCCGGCTGTGAAAAGACAGCGGTCGCGATCGTCTCGTGATCGGGCGCGGTCGGATTTCCCTTGAAGGCGGTTTCGATGAAGCACATCGCCTCATGGATCGCCACCGGCGTCAGCTGCACGCGGTTGGTGACGTCGCCGATCGCCCAGACGTTGTCGATGTTGGTGCGGGAATATTGGTCGACGGCGATGGCGCCAGTCTTGGTCATCTCCAGTCCGATGCCTTCCAGGCCCATATTCTCGGTGTTGGGAATGCGGCCGATGGCCAGCATCACCTGGTCAACGGTCAGCACCTCGCCGCCGCTGACGAGCGCGTCGAGCCGGCCGTCCGGCCGCTTGCGGATCCATTCGGACACGGAATGGCAGAGGATCCTTATCCCCTTCTTTTCCATCGTCTCGTGCAGCATGCGCCGTAGGTCCATGTCGAACCGGCTCAGGATCTCCTTGCCGCGATAGACCAGCGTGGTGTCGACGCCGAGACCGTGAAAAATGTTGGCGAACTCGACGGCGATGTAGCCGCCGCCCTCGATCATGATCGCCTTGGGCAGTTTCTTGAGGTCGAAAGCCTCGTTGGAAAAGATACAATGTTCATGGCCGGGCAGCGCCGGATGCGCCGCCGGGCGGCCGCCGGTAGCAATCAGGATCTGGTCTGCTGTGACGGTGCGATCCTCGCCCAGAAGATGCACGACATGCGGATCGACGATCATGGCGCGCGAATGGAAGGTCTCGCCGCCGGCGCCCTCGACGTTCCTGACGTAGATGGCCTCCAGCCGGCTGATCTCGCGATCCTTGTTGGCGACCAGCGTCTGCCAGTCGAAGCTGGCTTCCGGCACCGTCCAGCCATAGCCGGCGGCGTCGGCAAAATGCTCGGGAAATTGCGAGGCATAGACATAGAGC
>NZ_RZPQ01000080.1:0-13168 GCF_003999135.1 Mesorhizobium sp. M7A.F.Ca.CA.004.06.1.1
CGGCAAGACCGGTCCCATCCCGCTGCCCGGCTCCGTGGTGATCTGGCTGCTCATCGCCGGCGGCATCCTATTCCTCGAGCGCAAGACCAAGCTCGGCCGCTGGATGTTCGCCGCAGGGGCAAATCCTCGCGCCGCCGAATTGGCCGGCGTGCCGATGCTGCTCGTCTGGATGAGTGTCTACGCGCTCAGTGCCTTCCTGGCAGCGACGACGGGCATTCTACTTGCAGGCTTCAGCGGAGCGGCCGATCCGACCGTCGGCGCAGCCTACCTCTTCACCACTGTCGCAGCAGTCGTCGTCGGCGGCACGCCGCTGACCGGCGGGCGCGGCGGCTATGGGCGCACAATTGCCGGCTGTCTTGTCGTAACAGAACTTAGCACCCTCCTTGTCGGTCTCGGGCTCGACCAGGCGGCACAGCAGATATTCCTCGGTTTCCTGATCGTCGGGCTCGTGGCGCTCTATGGCCGCGAACCGCATCTGAGTATGCGCATATGAAGAGCGCGGTCCATCAGCGCGCGATAGAACCGCCCGCCGACCGCAAGGGCATGCCGCTGCTTCTGTCCGCGGATGGGCTTCGCCGGACATTTGGCGAAACGATCGCGCTTGATTCCTGCTCGCTGTCGATCCGCGAGGGCGAAATCCATGCCGTTGTCGGAGAGAATGGTTCGGGCAAGAGCACGCTGATCAAGATACTCAGCGGCATCGTCCGCGCAGAAGCGGGCACACTGGATTGGCTCGGCCGGCAAGCCAGTTTCGCGAATCCGCGTGCCGCGCAGGACGCCGGCATTGCTACGGTGTTCCAGGAGACGCTGGTCCTTCCAGACATGTCAATTCGTGACAATGTCATGTTGGGCCTGGACGGCATGATCCGTCGCAAGATGACCCCCTTGCGCGAGCGCGAAGCCGTGCGGAAAGCACTGGCGGCTGTCGGTATCGGCAATCTTGATATCGAGCGGCTGGCCGGCACGGTATCGCTCGCCAACCGCCAGATGATCGGCGTCGCACGGTCTCTTATGCGGCCCTGGCGCCTGCTTATCCTCGATGAATCGACCTCCGCGATCGATATCGAAGACCGCGATCGTCTCTTCGAAGTGCTACGAAGTTTCCGTGGCGAAGGGCGATCGATCCTATTTGTCTCGCATCGCATGGACGAGATTCACGCCCTTGCCGATTGCACGACGGTACTTCGATCTGGCCGGAGCGTCGCATCGCTGGAGCGCGGCGCAGTATCGAGCGAAATCCTGCTCGACCTGATGTCGACGCGCGAAGGTGCGCGGGCGGCGGAAGGCGAAGGCTGCGGCGAGACTATTCCCGCCAATGCCGAGGTGATCGTCGGCGTGCGAGGCCTGTCGGTTCTCGAAGGCAAGCCGACACTGGATCTCGACCTTCGTCGCGGCGAGATCATTGGCGTGGGGGGGCTGGAGGGGCACGGCCAGGTCGCCCTGCTGGAGTGCATCGCTGGTCTGCGTCGCGCGCCCACGGGGACAGTGCACGTCGGGACCATGACCATACGGTCGCAACGCGACGCGGCGCGCGCGAAGATCGCGTTCCTGCCGCGCGACCGCAAATCCGAGGGTATCTTCGCCCCGCTGTCGGTGCTCGACAACGTGACCGTATCGGCGCTCGGCTCATTCGCCCGTTGGGGTGTGCTGGGCACAAGGAAGCGGATAGAGGTCGCCGGCGAGGTCACTCGGCGGACCAGGGTCAAGATGGCTGGGCTCGACACGCCGATATCGGCGCTGAGTGGCGGCAACCAGCAGAAGGCGCTACTCGGGCGTCTGATCGCCACCCAACCGCGTGTGTTGGTGTTGAACGATCCGATGCGTGGTGTGGATCTGGGTGCCAAGCGCGACCTCTACGAGGTGCTCAATAATCTCGCTTTGAGCGGCGTTTCCATCCTGATGCTGTCGACCGAACTGGTGGAACTGTGCCTGCTTTGCCACCGGGTGGTTGTGTTTCACGATCACGCCGTCAGCGCGATCGTCGAGCGCGGCGACCTTAGTGAACGCGCATTGATCGATGCGATGTTCTCGCAACGCCGACTGGAGACCTCGACATGAAGTGGCTCGGCGACCGCAGCTACGCATGGCCCGTGCTCATTGCGGTGGTCATTTTTACTGCTCTCAACGCCTTCGCCAGCCCCGCTTTTACCGATGTGACGAACTGGAACGGCATGCTCATCGGCGTGGCGCCGTTCATCATCACCGCCATGGCCCAGACCGCGCCCGTGCTTTCAGGAGAGGGCGGGATCGACCTTTCGGTCGGGCCGCTTGCGGGGCTCGTCAATGCCATGGTGACGTCGATCCTCGTGCCGAATGGGTGGGCCGATCCGGTGACAATCATCGGCGCTTCGCTGGGCGTCGGCATCTTGTCCGGCCTGTTGAACGGCTTCCTCATCGCAGTCGTGCGCGTCCAGCCGATAATCGCAACCTTGGGCACGTTCCTCGCCTTCCAGGGCATTACGCTAGAGATGCTGCCCATGGCCGGCGGTCTGGCGCCGCAATGGCTGCTCGGTCTTGCAGACAGCTATGGCGGACTTTCGGGGATGCTCGTCCTGCTCATCGTGCTTGGCCTTGTCTGGCTGGCGTTCGAGCGGACAGGCTACCGCCGCAACCTGCTCGCCGTTGGAGGGGATGCGCGCGCTGCCTACGCATCGGGCGTCAATGTGGCGGGCGTGCGCATCATCGCCTACGTCATTGGCGGCGTGCTGGCGGCGATCGCTGGGCTGGTGTTTACCGCTGCCCTCGGTTCGGGTGATCCACGCGTCGGCGTTCCGTACACGTTGACCTCCATCGCTGCCGTCGCGCTGGGCGGCATCGCCTTGACCGGCGGGCGAGGGGGCATGCTGGGTGCAGCCGCGGCCGGCACGCTGCTCTTCCTGATCCAGACCCTGTTCACGCTGGCGCAGGTTTCGATCTTCTACATCCAGATCATGTACGGCCTGATCCTTCTGGTTGCGCTGACCTTGAACGCAGCCGGCGAGCGCGCGCGGCGCGGCCGTATGACAAAGCAGCTCGGCTGAGCCGCGTTGCCTCCGCGGCCAAGCAAGTCGTCGCGGCAAGCTTCGCGCATCGCGATGGTTGGATGCTCAACCACGACTTAGCGCCCAAAGCCGTTTGACCTAGACCAATTCATGTCGGTCTTATCGGCCGGTTCTTTTGGGAGGAGATCATGAACATGCTACCAGCTTCGCTGGCACGGCGCGGCGTGGCCGCAGTTGCGTTTTTGGGTGTCTGCGTCTTGGCTTCGCTAAGCGCGGCCGGTGCCGCCAGCGCCCAGGACAAGCCGCGCATCGTCATGCTGGGCGGCCCGCTATGGGATCCCTTTTTCGGCGCGATGAAGAAGGGCGGCGACGACGCTGCTCGTGACCTCAATGTCGACTACCAGTGGATCACCGGCACCGATCCCAACAATTTCGTCGCCGACTACGCCAAGCTGGTGAAGCAGGCCGCGAGCCAGAAGCCGGCCGCCATGGTCATAGGCAACTACTTCCCGGACACGCTCGACCCCATCATCAAGGAGATCACGGCCAGCGGCATCCCGGTCATCATTCAGCATGATGGTGGCGCTTCCTGGCGGGATATCGGCGCGATTTCATACGTAGGCTTCAGCGCCCGTGACCTCGGTCGCTCGGTTGGTGAGAGGGAGATCAAGGCCGGTGCAAAATTCGGCCTTTGCGTCAATCACGTTCCCGGCAACACCACGCTGGACCTGGATTGCCTCGGCTATAACGATGCCTTCAAGGCGGCCGGAGGCGACTCCAAGGTCCTGACCATCCAGTTCTCCGATGCCAGCAACCCCACTTTTGTCAGCAGCGCCATCCGTGGTGCGCTGCAAAGCGATCAGAGGATCGATGCGATCTGGACCATTGGCGCCGTGCAGGGCGTTGCTTCCGTGGAGGCCGTCAAGCAGAGCGGAAGAAAGATCGTCAATGCTTCGCTCGGCCTGTCGCTCGGCTCGCTCGAAGCCTTGAAGAACGGCGACCTGCTCTTCATCGCCGACCTGCAGCCATATCTCGACGGCTACTACGCCTTGCTCGCGGCATACCAGTATGTGCAATACAAGATGCTGCCAATGGGTCAGATATCAACCGGTCCGCTGATGATCACCAAGGACAATGTTGACGAGGTGCTGAAAGTCAACGTGACCTATCCCGGCGTCAGAGGGGCGTCCTGATTACGCGCCAGCTCCCTGCGATCGTGGCGCGCCCGAGATCCCGCCTTCACTGTCCCTCGGATCTTCTCAACCAATCCCAGCACTTGCCGGATGACGCTCATGACATTGGAAACCCAGGCGCTGCGTGACGCATCGGCCGCCACCTCCCGGCCAATGCGGAGCTGGTCTCCGTCCAGTCTAGTGCGCAGACCCGAGTTCGGTGCCTTCGTAGCCACCGTTTTCGTCTATGCTTTCTTCGCGGCGACGGCCTATCGGTACGGCTTCGTAACCTTCGACGGCACCGCCGGATGGCTCAACACCGCAGCCGAGCTCGGCATCATCGCCATACCGGTCGGCATTCTCATGGTTGCGGGCGAGTTCGACCTGTCGGTCGGCGCGGTGGTAGGCGCGGCGTCGATCACGGTTGCGATCGGCACGACATTGTTTGACTTTTCCGTGTGGCTCATGATCTCAGCCGCCCTTGCACTTGGCCTGGCTGTCGGCGTCCTGAACGGTCTCCTTGTCGTGCGCACCGGGTTGCCGTCCTTCATCGTGACGCTTGCCAGCAGTTTCAGCATAGGCGGCCTGTCACTTGGCCTGGCGCGGCTGCTCAGCAACACCACCTCGGTCTCGGTGAAGTCGACACCGCTTTCAGATGCTGTCTTCGCATCGAACTGGGGCCAGGCAAACATCTCGATCCTGTGGTGGTTCGCCATCACGATCTTTGGCGGTTGGGTACTGGCGAGGACCGCGTTCGGCAACTGGATATTCGCGACCGGTGGAAACCCTGTCGCGGCGCGCGGCGCCGGAGTACCGACAGGTTTTGTCAAGATCGTGCTGTTCATGATGACCGGTCTTGGCGCGAGCCTTGTCGGTGTCATCCAGGCGATCGGATATCATTCCGGCAACGCGACTGCCGGCCTCGGCTATGTCTTTCAGGCACCGATCGTCGCCGTAATCGGCGGCGTCCTGCTCGGCGGCGGCTACGGCTCCGCGTTCGGGGTGTTTCTCGGCACCGTCATTTTCGGCGTCATCAATATCGGCATCTTCTACACCGGATGGAGCACCGACTGGGTCCAGCTCTTTCTCGGCGTTCTGCTGATGGCGGCCGTGATCACCAATCACTACTTCCGGCGCCTCGCCATGAGCGCTGGCTAGCCGACAGCGCGAGGTTCTGCATGGCTTCTGAAAACCGCCCCCTCATCGAACTGCAAGGCGTCTCCAAGCGCTTTGCCGGCGTCCAGGCGCTTACTGACGTGTCTCTTAGCGTTCCAGCCGGGCAGGTGGTTTGCCTTCTAGGTGACAACGGTGCCGGCAAGTCGACATTAATTAAGATCCTGTCGGGCTTTCACGGTCCTAGTGAAGGCAAGATCCTACTTGATGGCGTGGAAACGCAATTCACCGATCCGCGCGATGCCCGAGCGCGCGGTATCGCCACAGTGCATCAGGATATCGGCACCATTCCGCTGATGAGCGTGGGCAGGAACTTTTTTCTTGGCGCCGAGCCCAAGAAAGGTGTCTGGCCGTTCCAGCGGCTAGACATCGAGAAGGCGAACCGCGTCTCCGTGGAGCAGATAAGGCGCTTCGGGATCACGCGTGTGCGCGACGGCAACCAATTGGTGGGATCGCTATCGGGGGGTGAGCGACAGGTGCTTGCAATCGGGCGAGCTATGTATTTTGGCGCCCGCGTCCTGATTCTGGACGAGCCGACATCGGCACTTGGTGTCAAGGAGGCCGCTACCGTGCTGCGCTTCATACAGGCGGCGCGTGCCGAGGGTGTCGGCATTGTCTTCATAACGCACAATGCACATCATGCCACGCTCGTGGGCGACCTGTTCACCGTCCTGATCCAGGGTCGTGTTGCGGCCAGTTTCAAGCGCGGTGAAAAGAGCAGCACGGAACTGCTGTCGCTGATGGCAGGAGGCGAGCAGATGGAGGACATAGCGGGCGAGCTCGCCGTTCTGGCGCCGACAGTTACGACAACGCCCCTGGGAGAGACGCAATAGTGACCACACGCGATGTGCATTCGATCGACGCCTTGCTTCGCAGGGCGGCGCAGCGCGGTGACGTGCCCGGCGTCGTTGCCATCGCGGTCGACAAAACGACCCGGCTGTATGAGGGCGCCTTCGGCCTGCGTAACCTTACCAGGCGCGCACCGATGACGCTGGACACAGTCTTCTGGTACGCATCGATGACCAAGGCCCTGGTGGCGACGGCGGCGATGCAATTGGTGGAGCAGGGGCGGGTCGCTCTGGACGAACCGATCGGAAGCGTCCTGCCGTCGCTTGCCTCACCAGAGGTTCTCGATGGTTTCGACGCGAACGGCACGCCAATGGTGCGGCCGGCCAAGCGGCCGATCACACTCCGGCATCTGCTGACGCACACATCCGGCTATGGCTACGACATTTGGAATAAGGCGGTCGAGCGCTATATGCGCGAGAACCACATACCGCTGCTAGTCGACTGCAAGTTGAGTTCGCTCGCTCAGCCTCTGGTGGCCGATCCGGGCGAGAAATGGGAATATGGCATCAGCATCGACTGGGCCGGGCAGGTCGTCGAAGCTGTCAGCGGCCTATCGCTCGAGGACTATCTGCGCGAGCACCTGTTCGCGCCCCTTGGGATGCACGACACGGCGTTTCTGATAAAACCGGCGTGGCGCGAGCGCTTGGCGGACGTGCATCGCCGCCAAGCAGACGGCTCGCTTATTCCGATCGAGCATGAGATCTCCCAGCAGCCCGAATTCTTCATGGGCGGCGGCGGCATCTACGGAACCGCTGGCGACTACGCGTCGTATATCCAGATGCTCTTGAATGACGGGCGAGCCAAGGATGGCACTGTCGTGCTCAAGCCGGATACCGTCGAACTCATGGGCCAGAATAGCATCGGCGACATCAAGGCAGGCGTGCTCACCTCGGTGTTGAAGGATCTCGCCAACGATACTGATTTTTTCCCTGGCATGCCGCAGAAATGGGGATTGAGTTTTCTGCTCAATACGAGTGATTCGCCCAATGGGCGTAGCGCCGGCAGCATGACCTGGGCTGGCCTTGCCAATACCTATTTCTGGGTGGATCGCTACAGAAGCATAGGCGGCGTGATCATGACGCAGATACTGCCTTTCGGGGATCCGATCACTCTGAAACTCTATGAAGGCTTCGAGCGCGGTCTCTACTTTGGACCGAGCAAACCTTCGTAGCGACGATCGCCCCCATCTCTCATCGCCGAACGCGATGGTTGCTTGGCAATTTACGATTTCCGTTCCTTCGGACCATGTCCTAAGAGACCTAATGGCGGTCGTTCCGGTTCGCCATCTCGGCCGTTTTGGAGGATGGCGGTCGTGCTCCCAGGCTTCGCCGAGCGCTTGCGTTGACGGCCCGCTGAAGATTGGGCGCTTCTCCGCTCCGCTTGCACCCTCCCGAAGAACCTTGGGAATGTGACGTGACAGCAGCCAAACCACACTGCCAGCCGTCGGGTGCCTATCACATCGCCATCGGCGACATGACGGTGACTGCGGTCAATGACGGTACCTTTCAGGCCACTTTCGATATGATCGCGGGTATCGATCAGGAGGATTGCATCCGCATCGAAACAGCGGCGTTCCGTCCGGTTCCGCCAAAAATGACGATGAATGCCTTTCTGCTCCGGACCGGCGATCATGTGGCGCTTGTCGACACGGGCTGTGGAACGCGTTCGGGACCGACGTTGGGCATGGTCTGCCGGAACTTGGCGGCAATCGGCATTGTTCCCGCTGACATCGACACCATCCTGATCACGCACATGCATCCCGACCACATCAATGGGTTAATCGATGAAGCCGGTGAGGCTGTGTTTGCGAACGCAGAACTTGTCGTCAACGAGGCCGAGCTCCAGTTCTTTCGAGATCCCATGTCGCCCTCACGCTCACCCGATGGCGAACCGCAGGAATTTTTTGAAGGGTTCCGGCGGGCTACCCGGCCGTATGGAGAGCGCATCCGGACGGTTCGTGACGGACCCGTCATGCCAGGGGTCATTGCTGTCACACAGGCCGGCCATACGCCCGGCCACACCGGCTGGCTCATTGAATCCGGCGGTGACTCTGTAATGATCTGGGGCGACATTGTTCATATGCCGCATCTACAATTTACGGCGCCCCAGGCAGCAACGATTCTTGACATAGACCGCGATCTGGCTGTGGCTACCAGGCGGCGTGCCTTGGATATGGCGGCTGCAGACAGGCTTCGCGTAGCCGGCATTCACCTGGACTTTCCTGCCTTCGGTCATGTCGAGCGACGAGGCGGTGGCTATGCCTTCGTTCCGGAGGTCTGGCGCGCGGTTGTCTGACGATTTGGCGTCCCTCTGTTGAGCGCCCCAATATCGATCTCTTGAAACTAGATGGGAGGAAGCAATGAATCCGGATCGCCGTCGGCTTTTGAAACTCGTGTCCGGTGCTGCGCTCGCTGGCGTTACGTCAACGGCACCTTTGCGGCCCGCCTTCGCGCAGCAGAAGCTGCGAATCGGATTGGTTGTCAAGGTCATGGGCATCAGCTATTTCGACGTGACCCGCGATGGTGGTCAGCAAGCGGCCGATGAACTAGGCAATGTCGAACTCGTTTACACGGGTCCGACCGCAGCGACCGTCGAACAGCAGATTGCGGTCATCGACGCGCTCGTCGCCCAGAAAATCGACGCTCTTGTCATCTCGGCCAACGACGCCACAGCCCTCATCCCTACAGGCAAGAAGGCGATGCAGCGTGGCATAAAGGTCATCTCCTTCGATTCTGCGATCGCGCCGGAAGGCCGCATAATGCATGTGAACGCCCCGCACGATGACTTAATCGGCGCCAATGACGTGCGCATGATCAGCAAGACGCTCGGTGGCGAAGGCGAGGTCGCAATTCTGTCGGCAACCTCGCAGGCAACCAACCAGAACCTCTGGATCGAGAAGATGAAGGAGGAGTGGCAGAAGGAGAAATATGCCAAGCTAAAGCTGGTCGGCGTGGTCTATGGCGACGACGCGGCGGACAAGAGCTATCGCGAGGCGCAGGGACTCATAAAAGCGTACCCAAATTTGAGGGCCATTATCTCGCCGACCGCCGTCGGCATTGTCTCCGCCTGCCGGGCGGTTACCGATGCAGGTCAGTTGGGCAAGATATTTGTTACTGGCCACGGCCTGCCTTCGGAGATGAAGCCAAACGTGCTTTCCGGTGTGACCGATACGTTCCAGCTTTGGAGTCCTGCTGATCTCGGCTACGCGGCCGTCATGTATGCCGGCATGCTCGCGCGTGGGCAAACCGACGGTGCAGCCAACAGCACCACCAAGATCGGTCGTCTCGGCGACATGACCGTAGAGGCGGACGGCAGCGCTTATCTCAAGGACCTGTTGGTATTCGATAAGTCGAACATCGAAGAGTGGGCGACGAAATTTTAAGCGTCAGGAGTTTCGGACGCCTGGTTGTGCGTGATCTCGAAGCGAACCAAAGTTTCGTCAACGGGCAAACTCTCGCGCTTTACGGGAGGTCGTGATTGCGGGCTTTTAATCAGCCGATCTGAACGAAGTTTGCCCCGGGGACACTTGCCGCAAGGGAAGTTTCGGCGCTCTGGGCCGGCATGCCGATCCGATCGTGCCGTTCGCATTCCTACCGGGCGGCACTGGGCTGAAGCTTCTGCGCTACGGGCGTGTCCGTGACGACCTTATTCTCGACGCAGAGCGCTTCTGTCTGGACACAGAAATTCGCCTTGTCAGTAGGGTGCAAGGGAATTGCTCCGTGGAGAGGGCGAACAGTTCGCAAATGATTCCGCGATACGCGGCGAACCCTAGTACCCGGCTGCAGCCAGCCCGTCAGCGTGCATCTCCAAACGCGATGACATGTTTTCCATATGAGACTCCCTCACGCCGGCAGTTGCGGTAAAAACCCTGGAAAAGCAACCCGAGCCACAGAATTGGGCTGAGCCCACGGTGTAGGCGGATATTTGTCGTGGGGGAGGAGCGTTGCCGCAACCCTACCATTTGCGCCATCGCCAGACAGTCTGGTTGGCGGCGATTATGCGCCCGAACCCTTGGTTCACACGATCCAAACCGCCTTAACACGACAAATATTAATGAGGAGGAATTAATAAATGCCAATGAAGACACTTGCTGCTGTCGGCCTGACAATAGCTATCGCTCTGACCGGTACTGTCCCGACATCAGCCCAGATGAAGAGCAGCACGTTCAACATTCTGATGCTGACTGATCTTTCCTCGGTCTATTCAGAAACCTCAGGTCCAGGTGATGTGGAATTCGCAAAGATGGCGGTCGAAGATTTCGGTGGCAAGGTCAACGGGGTTCCGATAAAAGTCATCGTCGTCGACAACAAGCTTGATCCGGCGCTGTCCGTCAACAAGGCACGCGAGATCATCGATTCCCAGGGCGTGAATCTGATAACGGACGTGTCGAGCTCGGCGGCCGCGATCGCTGTTGCCAAGCTTGCCAACGAACGACACATTCTGACGACTTTCGTCAGCCCAGGAACCATGGCACTTTCCAACGAGGCCTGCGGTAAATACACTTGGCACTACGGATACGATACTTCAGCCATGTCGGTCCCAGTCAAACAAATGACCAAGGAGGGCACTAAGAAGTGGTACTTTATCGCGGCTGACTTTGCCTTCGGTAAATCTCTGCTCGATTCTTTCTCAAAGGCTGTCAAGCAGAATGGCGGCGAAATCGTCGGGGTGGACATGGTGCCGTTCCCCAATGATGATTTCTCAAACTATCTCCTGAAAGCGCAGGCGGCGGGCGCGCAGGCCATCGGCATTCTTGAATCGGGTCAGGACCTGCGCAACGCGGTCAAGCAGGCACGAGAGTTCGGATTGATGGACGCCGGTATAAAGATTGTTCCCGGCCAGTTGAATCTGTCGGACGTCAAAGCTCTTGGCCCAGACACTTGGGCTGGCGTTAACGCCGCGCTGATCTGGTATTGGGATCTGGACGACGAGACCCGGAAATTCGCCAAACGCTTCCATGAGAAACTGAATTTCTATCCCGGCGACATCCACGCCGGGAACTATTCCGCCGTCTATCAGGTGCTGAAAACGGTCCAGGAACTCGGCACCGACGATCCCGACAAGGTGACGAAAGTCCTTGAAGGCCGACGTTTCAGCGACATGTTCGCGAAGGACGCGCTCATGCGCAAGAGCGACCATCTTGTGGTCAAGCGCACCTTCGTCGGTCAGGTCAAGCCCGCGTCGGGCGTGAAGAACGATAGTGACTTTTTTGATATCACCGGCTCGGTTCCAGGTGACGAGGCGTATTATCCGGAGACGGACAGCACCTGCAAGCACGACTGGGAGTAGGACGACATAGTTCCCGGAATCGGTTTATCGACGTCGCCGGGACGCATCTGGCCTGCAGGGATCCGGAGTTCTACCTAATGTCATATTATGCGATATTGCTCTTCAATGGGCTGGTGAGCGGCGGGGTCCTGGCGCTGATGAGCCTCGGAATGAGCATCATTTTCGGCATGATGCGCGTGGTCAATTTTATGCATGGCTCCATGTTCATGCTTGGCGCCGTCACCGCGTTGGTTCTGGGGTCTCAATTCGGCCTCTCGTTGTGGGTCGGCTTCCTCGTTTCAGCCGTCTTTGTTGGCACGACTGGCATCGTGCTGGAACGGCTGCTTATACGGCGCCTCTACGGCCTCGACCTTGCGTATGTTCTGATCCTAACGTTCGGCCTCTCGCTGATCATGCAAGACGTCGTCCGGATATTCTACGGTGTGACGTCCGCGCCCTATCTTGTGCCCGACCTTCTCAAAGGTGCCGTCAACCTTGGGTTCGTCTCCTATCCGAAATATCGTCTCTTTGTCGTCATAGTATCGATCGGCTTGTGTTTCGGTACATGGTTCGCGCTGGAGCGTACCCGTTTGGGCGCCCTTATCCGGGCGGCCTCGGAGCGGCCCGATCTCCTCAAATGCTTCGGTGGGAACGTACCCCTCCTCATTTCCGGGACATTCTTCTTTGCCTCGGCTCTGGCCGGGCTGGCTGGGGCGCTCTCGGCGCCGTTGCGCAACGTGTCACCCTTCATGGGCGAAGAGATGATCAATTTCGTCTTTGCTGTGGTCGTTGCCGGCGGGATGGGGTCGATTGCCGGCTCGGTGGTCATGGGCTTTGCATCCGGTCTCGTCTCGGCCATCGCAGCGATCTTCTATGCCCCGGCGTCCACCGCAGTCATTTACATCCTTATGCTTGTTGTGCTGCTGGTGCGGCCCGGCGGTATCTTCCAGGGCATCGACATCTCTCATTTCGCGCTTCACTACACACCGATGACGGAGCGCGCGCGACAGGTATTCCTGAGCAGGCCTGCCGCCTTGGTCGCGCTTGCTGCCGCCCTTCTGCTTCCTTGGGTGATCTATCCGGTCCTGGCGACCGATATCATCCTATGGGGATTGTTCGCCCTCGGTTTCGATCTTCTGTTCGCATTCGGTGGCCTGCTATCTTTCGGACAGGCGGCCTATTGGGGCACTTCCGCTTATATCACCGGCATTCTGATGGTTAAGCTCGGGGTCCCGATGCTACTTTCCGTGCTCACGGGTGTCGCCGCCAGTACGGCTGTCAGCCTCCTCTTCGGCTTGGTCGTCGCGCGAAAGAAGGGGATCTATTTCTCGATGATCACTTTCGCGTTCGCATCGATCGTATATTTCATCATCAACCAGTTTCCCGACTTTACGGGGGGCGAGGATGGCCTGCATGGGCTGGTTCGGCCGACACTCCTGGGGCTGGATCTGGGCGATGATAGGGTCTTCTACTATGTATCTCTGGGCGCTGTGGCACTGGTGGTCTACGCCATCCTACGGCTTCTCAAATCGCCTTATGGGCTCGCGCTTCTCGGCGCTCGCGAGAACGAGCAGCGCTTGATGAGCATTGGGTACAATGTATACAGCCTGCGAGTGAAGGCTTACGTGTTTTCGGCTTTGGTATGTTCGATCGGAGGCGCTTTTTATGCGCTAAACCATCAGTTCGTTACGCTCGAGATGGTCAGCTGGCGGGCGTACGGAGAGC
>NZ_RZPQ01000810.1:0-2572 GCF_003999135.1 Mesorhizobium sp. M7A.F.Ca.CA.004.06.1.1
GAACTGGTCGATCTTCGCGCCGTGATGCATGTCACCCAAAAGTGCGCAGCGGTTTTGGGACAACGACATGCTTGGAATCAAAGAAGCGTTTTAGCCTTTCGCGATCCAGCATAACGCCAGATAAGAAAATCCCGCGCCGTCTTCGAGACGGCGCGGGATTTTTTGTCAAAGAACTAGCTCATGCGATTGAAAGGCTTAGAAAAAGCCCTTCCGCTGCCACCAGCCGCCGCGCTTCGGCTTGTCCTCGGTCTTGTCCTCGGCCTTGGCCGCGGGCTCTTCCGCGACGATCGAAGACACGACCGGCTCGACCGGCGCATTCGCCGCCGCCGGCTTGCGCCGCGACGGGCGGGCCTTCGGTGCCTCCTCGACAGAAGCGATGGCTGCCTCGTCGGATGCGGTGACCGGCGTGTCGACCGGTGCTTCCACCTCCGCAGCCGGCTCATCGGCGACAATTTCGGCCGCGGCCTTCTTTGGCTTGGCCGCGCGACGTGGCTTCTTCGGCTTCTCCGTGGCCGGCGCGTCGTCATTTGCCGGGGCAAGCGCCACCGGCTCTTCGGCTGGTGCGGCAACGACCGGCTCGCTGGCGATCACCTCGGTTGCCCGGACTTCGCCTTCAGAAGCGTCTGCTGTTTCGCCAGCACTTGCCTCAGCCTCGCCTTCACCGTCTTCGCGACGGTTGCGCTTGCCGCCGCGCTTGCCGCGCCGGCGCTTTTTGCCCTGGCCTTCGTCCGAAGCTTCAGCTGTCTCAGACGTTTCAGCAACACCGACAGGGGCGTTGTCGTCCGCTTCCGTGTCGCCATCGCTGGCGGCCGAGTCCGGGTCCGAAAACTCACCGGCCGGAGCCGAGACGGAAGCACCGTCCGCAGGGGCGCCATGTTCGCGATCGCGATCCTTGCCGCCGCGCCGGCGCCGACGCTTGCGGCGCTTGCGGTCGCGGCCTTCGCCTTCTTCGCCACCGGCAGCGGGCCGGGGCTGTTGTTGCTGAGGCTGCTGGCGTGGCTGTTCGGCCTGCACCGGTGCTTCATCGTCTTCCTCGACGACGACAATCTCGTCCTCGGGCTCTTCCAACTCGACATAGGCCGGGAAGCTGCGCGCCTCGACGAAGCCTTCCGGCTTTTCAGCCAGCGCGCCACGGAAGATCGCATAGTGTTGCGAACCCACCGAATCGTCGGCCTCGACGGTGATCGTCAGCCCGAAGCGGCTTTCGAGTTCGACCAGCGTGCCGCGCTTGTGGTTGAGCACATAGAGTGCGGTCGCCGCCGGCGTCCGCACCGTGATGTGGCTGCGCGAATCCTTGAGCAGGAATTCCTCGATCGCCCGCACCACCATCAGCGCGACCGACGAATCGGAGCGTACATGGCCGGTGCCGCCGCAATGCGGGCAGGGCTTCATGGTCGATTCCAGCACGCTGGCGCGGATGCGCTGGCGGGACATCTCCATCAGGCCGAAATGCGAGATACGGCCGACCTGGATGCGCGCACGATCGTTCTTGAGGTGATCCTTCAACCGCTTCTCGACGGAGCGGTTGTTGCGGTTCTCCTCCATGTCGATGAAGTCGATGACGATCAGGCCGGCGAGATCGCGCAGCCTGAGCTGACGCGCGACTTCCTCGGCCGCTTCCAGATTGGTGTGGAGCGCGGTGTCCTCGATCGAGTGCTCCTTGGTGGAGCGGCCCGAATTCACATCGATGGCAACCAGCGCCTCGGTCTGGTTGATGATGATGTAGCCGCCGCTCTTCAGCGTCACCTGCGGCTGCAGCATGCGGTCAAGCTGTGCCTCGATGCCGTTGCGCACGAAGATCGGCGTCGTGTCGCGGAACGGCTGAACCACCTTGGCGTGGCTCGGCATCAGCATGCGCATGAAGTCCTTGGCCTCGCGATAGCCTTCCTCGCCGGAGACAAGAATCTCGTCGATATCCTTGTTGTAGAGGTCGCGCACCGAGCGCTTGATCAGGCTGCCTTCCTCGTAGACCAGGGCAGGGGCCGTGGACTGCAAGGTGAGATTGCGGACATTTTCCCAAAGCCGCATCAGATATTCGTAATCGCGCTTGATCTCGGCCTTGGTGCGGCTCTCGCCGGCGGTGCGCAGGATCACGCCCATGCCCTGCGGCACTTCGAGATCGGCAACGACCTCCTTCAGCCGCTTGCGGTCGACCGCGCTGGTGATCTTGCGCGAAATGCCGCCGCCACGCGCCGTGTTCGGCATCAGCACCGAATAGCGGCCGGCAAGCGACAGATAGGTGGTCAGTGCCGCACCCTTGTTGCCGCGCTCTTCCTTGACGACCTGCACCAAGAGGATCTGCCGGCGCTTGATCACTTCCTGGATCTTGTACTGGCGGCGCACCGGCTTGCGGCGGTTGCGCACTTCTTCCAGCGCGTCCTCGGCGCCGACTGATTCGACCTCGTGATCGTCCGGATGCGAGGACTGCACTTCTTCCAGCATGCCGCGATCATTGTCTCCGGAGGTCGCCTCGCTGCCTTGTTCGGCCTGCGGAACGGCTTCGGAAATCACATCGGCCTCGACCGAGGCGGCGATCGACGTCGGGCCGCCTTCGCGGGTTTCGCCTTCGTCC
>NZ_RZPQ01000811.1:0-2571 GCF_003999135.1 Mesorhizobium sp. M7A.F.Ca.CA.004.06.1.1
GACTGGGCGCGCGTGATGCGTGGCATGAATTCCATCGAGAACGCGGTGACGCCAGCCTTGGCCAGGGCTGCCACAGCGGCATCATTGCCATAGGGATCCATGATGGCAATGACCGCTGTACCGGGTTTGTAGCTCTTCAGCTCGGCATCGCCGGGCCGACGCACCTTCAGCACGACATCGGCCTTGACGACATCGGAAGCCTTGCCGATCGTGGCTCCTGCCTTGGAAAACTCCTCGTCGGGGATGCGCGACCGCGTGCCGGCGCCGGCCTCGACGACGACGTCGAAGCCCAACGCCGCCAGCCGTTTCACCGTATCGGGCGAGGCCGCGACGCGCGGCTCATTGGCATCGAGCTCACGAGGGATGAAAACCGTCTGTCCCACCGCATGATCCTTTCGGCCGGAAGCTATTTCCCGCAAGACGCCGGCCGGCCTCGCGGCGGCGCCGTGGACAAGGTGTCGGAAAATCTATCGGAGGATAAAGGCGCCGACGGCCATAATCAGCACGAACAGGATGGTCGCCGAGAAGAAGCCGCCCGCGAAGAAGCCGAAGGCCATCGCCAGAAGCAGGGCTCCGCAGAAAAGCGATCCGTATTTGGCCAGCGCGAGAAAGCCCGCATAGGTGCGGTCATGCTCGGCATAGTCCATCTTCGCGCCCAGTTCGACAGGACCGGTCGGCGAGTGATCAGCCATAGGAATACCCCTTCGAAGACATCTTTCAGGCACATAGCGAAAAGCCGGGCCGAGAGCAATGGCGCTATTGCCGCACAACAGCGGACAACTGCCTCAAAGAAAGGTTGAAGCCGGCTGCCAACGCGCGACGGAGTCCGATCGCTGGATTCTGATGCTTGATGCGGAAAGATGCTTCGAAAGCAGACGCTTGCGTGGCCTAAGCCGGCGCCCTCAGCCGGCTAGATGCGGAAATAGCCCGAGCAACCCGACGACGATCAGATAGAGCGCGACGATGTAGTTCAACAGCCTTGGCATGACCAGGATCAGCACGCCGGCGATCAGCGAGATAAGCGGGGTGAGCGCAAGTGTGGAAATGGTCATGACGGGTTCCTTTGGCATATCCGTGGATTCGGCGACCAATGGCGAGGACGACAAGGCGCCGAGCCATCAGAACGCGTATCCGGCCGGAAAGCTCCAGTGGTTCTGCGAAACGCCTAATCTCAGGCGGCTTCGCGAAAATATTTGGCAGTCGGCAGGATGGTCAGCGGCGCCAATTCTCCAGCACCAGGTGTCTCGAACAGCATACGCTGCTCCAGAGATGTGGATCGGAAGAATGGAAAGCGCGAGAACGACCGCTCGCGAATGGCAGCGACATTGGCGCGATAGAGCACGACCTTGTAGTTCAGGCCTGGATAGTCGCGCAGCTCGCCGATCTGCTCAGAACAGTAGATACGACGGTAGAAACCCGCATGTTCGGGCCGGATAGTCGAGAGACAGTAAGGTGCGTCGAAGTAGAAGCAGGCCATTCCGGCAAGGCGCAGCGTCAGGTACGGGATCTGCGGATAGACCTTCGACCAGTCTGGGTCGGCAGCAAAGCGGCTCGGATCGGCAAAGTGCGCCCCGGCAGCCAGCATCGGGCGCAGGATGTCGCCGTAGACAGTTGTAGACGGCGATTGCGGCGTGGCCCGGCAGGCATGATGAATGCGCACCGTGGAGACCAGGATGCCGTCAATATAGACGCCGAACTTGGAACAATTTTCAGCTTCGTCGAGCTCGTCATGCACAATATGTTCCGGGTTTTCCGGCACCATATCATTCAAGCGATAGGATTTGTAGCGTAACCTATAGATGTCTTCGAGGTCCTCTCCCTTGTCGCAGCGGCGATATTCCGTCCGCTCAAGCATCGCTGAAACATTGCGGGCGAAACTCGACATGCTGTCGGGCGAATTTTCTTCACCCCCGCCCGCCACATGGCCAAGCGCTTCCAACTGCACATCCATACTCAAACCCTCGTAAGTTTCCGCCGCAGTTCAACCTACGACGGGACCCTGAGATGTAAAAGATGAAAATGGAGCACACGTCGTTTACCGATCATTAACGTTAACGATCCGTAAATTTTTATGAAAAGGCGACATTCTTCCCGGCACCGGTCAGCGGCGTGCGGCTCTCTTGGCTGTATTGATGTCCTTGGCGAAGGGCCATACCGTGTTCGACATGGTCTCGATGCCGGAAGCGCTGAGCGCCGAACCGAACAGGAACCCCTGGACAAGGTCGGGCTTGACCTGCAGCGCCAGTATCTTGAGCTGCTCGAAGGTCTCTACACCCTCGACGGTGACCGAAAGCCCCAGCGGCCGCGATAGGTTGACGATACCCTTGAGCAGCTCGAGCGAACGGGGGTTCTGGGTGACGTCCATCAGGAACGAGCGGTCGATCTTGATCTTGTCGAGCGGCAGTTTGTGCAGATAGCTCAGGCTCGAATAGCCGGTGCCGAAATCGTCGAGCGCGATGCGTACGCCGATCTGCTTCAGCTCCTCGATATACTGGCGCGTCAGCGACTTGTCGTCGAGCAGCGCCGTTTCGGTGACCTCGATCTCGAGCCGGGAGGCGGCGAGGCCGGAGC
>NZ_RZPQ01000812.1:0-2562 GCF_003999135.1 Mesorhizobium sp. M7A.F.Ca.CA.004.06.1.1
TTCCCGCTTCGACCGCCAAGCAGGTCGTTCAGGACCTGATGAAGAGCGGCTCCGTGCAGCGCGGCTGGCTCGGTGTGGAAATCCAGCCGGTCACCTCCGACATCGCTGAGTCGCTTGGTCTGAAGTCCAACAACGGCGCACTGGTTTCCAGTGCCCAGGATGATGGTCCCGGCAAGAAGGCGGGCATCACGGCCGGTGACGTGATCACCCAGGTCGACGGAAAAGATGTCGCTTCGCCGAAGGAACTGGCCCGGCTGATCGGCGCCTATTCGCCTGGCAAGTCGGTCGACGTCACCGTGTGGCGCGACGGCAAGAGCCAGACGGTCAAGGTCGATCTCGGCAAACTGCCCTCGAGCGACAAGCAGGCCTCTGTCGACCAGCAGCAGCCCGCCGCCCCGGCCAAGCCCGACACGCTGGCTGATCTCGGCCTGACCGTTACCAAGTCTGAAAACGGCAAGGGACTGGTGGTGACCGATGTCGATCCCGACAGCGATGCCGCCGATCGCGGTATCCAGCCAGGCGACGTCATCACATCGGTCAATTCGACCGAAGTGAACGGCACCGACGACGTCACCAAGGCGATGACCGATGCAGTCAAATCCGGCCGCAAGGCAGTGCTGATGCAGATCACCCGCGACGACACCAATCGTTTCGTCGCGCTGCCCGTCGCCAAGGGCTGAGGTCAGCCCCGGAGCGTTCTCTCGGCCTTTCCAGGGTGGGTGAGGGCGTTTCGGCGGCAGGTTGGGCTTTTCCAGTGCGGCAGTTTCAACACCCCCGAGCCGCCGTACGGGAAAGCATGGAGGAGCGCGCGTTAGTCAGTCATCGCGCCTTCCCCCGGCGGCAGCGGGCTTCCCATCGTCCGCTGCCGCACACTTTCAAAAGCGCTTCCGCGATCCGACGCAAAATGACATCGGCAGCGAGCAGCTTTATCTCGCACGGCTTCGGGCAATCTTGATCGCGGTGCGCTTTGGCAAAGGCCACAATGCAGATGTCTGCCACTCAACCTTCCGGCGAAATCGCGTATAACAGCCCTATGAAGATTCTCGTCATAGAAGACGATCGCGAGGCTGCGGACTACTTGCAGAAAGCCTTTGCCGAGGCCGGTCACACTGCTCATGTCGCCGGTGACGGCGAAACCGGCTTTGCGCTCGCCGACGCCGGCGACTACGACGTGATGGTGATCGACAGGATGATGCCGCGTCGCGACGGCCTGTCGGTCATTGCCGGTCTCCGGTCCAGGGGCAACACAACGCCGGTGCTGATCCTCTCGGCGCTCGGCGAGGTCGATGACCGGGTCACGGGTCTGCGCGCCGGCGGCGACGATTACCTGACAAAGCCCTATGCCTTCTCCGAGCTTCTCGCCCGCGTCGAGGTTCTGAACCGGCGCGCCAGCGCCAAGGAAGCCGAAACCGTCTACCGCGTCGGCGATCTCGAACTCGACAGGCTGTCGCATTCGGTCCGCCGTGCGTCACGCGAGATAACGCTGCAGCCGCGTGAATTCCGATTGCTCGAATATCTGATGCGGCATGCCGGCCAGGTGGTAACGCGCACCATGCTGCTGGAAAATGTCTGGGACTACCATTTCGATCCGCAGACCAATGTCATTGACGTCCATGTCTCCCGGCTGCGCGGCAAGATCGAGAAGGGCTTCGACAAGCCCATCCTGCATACGGTTCGCGGCGCCGGCTATATGCTGAAGAGCGGCTAGCTGCGGCATGGCTCTTTCCGTGCCAGCCATCATGAAGACAACGGCAGCGCGGCTTTCGGCGCTCTACCTCCTGCTCTTCGCGCTCTGCGCGGTGGCGCTCGTCTTCTATATGACCTCGTTGTCGGCGCGCATGCTGACCGGGCAGACACAGGACACCATCAATGACGAGGTGCTCGGTCTGGCTCGCGCCTATCAACGCGGCGGTCTGCCGGTGTTGGTCCGTGTAGTCGAGGCCCGCTCGCGCCAGCCCGGCGCCAACCTCTATCTGATCGCCGACGCCAACGGACAGATCCTGACCGGCAATGTGCAGAGCCTGGAGCCGGGCGTTCTCGAAACCGAAGGCTGGACCAGCAGTCCGTTCTCTTATCAGCGTTTTGGCGAGGGAGAGCTCGAGCGCCTGCGCAACCTTCCCGCCGAGCAGGGCACCACCACCCAATCCGAGCAGAACGATGCGCAGGCGCAGGGCGAAAAGGGCCACAACGCCATTGCGCTGGTGCTGCGGCTGCCGAACCAGATGATCATGCTGGTCGGCCGCGACCTTGGCGAGCCGGAGCGGTTTCGTGCGGTCATCCGCCGTGCGCTGATGCTGGCGCTCGGCATGATGGGGCTGGGCGGATTGCTGATCTGGTTTTTTGTCGGTCGCGCCGCGCTGAAGCGCATCGACAGCGTGTCGGAAGCCAGCCGTCGCATCATGGGCGGGGATCTGTCGGGCAGGCTGCCGGTGACGGGGGTTGGCGATGAGTTCGACCGGCTCTCCGAAAATCTCAATGCCATGCTGGCCAGGATCGCCACGCTCAATGAAGGCTTGAAGCAGGTTTCCGACAACATCGCGCATGATCTGAAGACGCCGCTGA
>NZ_RZPQ01000813.1:0-2558 GCF_003999135.1 Mesorhizobium sp. M7A.F.Ca.CA.004.06.1.1
CAAAAGACCCTTGTCGGTCCAGCATCTCGCGGCTAGAAAGGCCGCCGCGAAACAATTTTGAGCGTCACTTTGCCTACGTAGCCGCCGGTCTCGTCAACTCCCCCGACACACTGCATGACTCCGCATTCGCGGTGTCTGTTTTCATTTCATGTGTTCTTCTGGGCGGCGGTTCGAGACCGGTTTGGCACTGCTGAACCGTTGTTGCGCGCTGCCGCCCGTGACATCCGATTTCCGATCATAGCAAGCGACCGCCACGCCGCGCCCGCATGGGCATCTCGACATCGCCGGCCTGATGAACTTCCCGACGGGAAGGGCTTATCGGCATGTCTGGACTCCAGCGTATCCACTGGGCAATCGCGCCCAAGACCGCACCTCGGCCGCTCATCAGCTGCAGTCGTTGCGGCACTGTGAAGGCCTATTGCAGCAGCGGGAAATTCCGCGTCAACGCCAACGGCAAACGCATCGACGTGTGGCTGATCTATCGCTGCATCGACTGCGACAACTCCTGGAATTTCGGCATTTTCGAGCGCTGCAACCGCCGCGACATCGACCCGACGCTGCTGGCGGCGCTCGAACGCAACGATCCTGCACTCGCTCACCGTCATGCCTTCGATGTAATCGCGTTGCGCAACCGGATCGGGCGCGTCGAGGAGTTCTCCGATGTCAGCATTCACAAGCGCAGGCTCGGCGACACCGGGGAAGCCGCGACCGTGTTGGAGATCCAGCTTGGACTGGAAATGCCGACATCGCTGCGACTCGACCGGCTGCTCGCTGGCGAACTCGGCATCTCGCGATCACGGCTTCAGGCGCTGGAGGAGAGGCGGCTGCTCATCGTTGACCCGGATGGCGCAAAGGCCCTGCGCAAGCCTACCCGCGCGGGAATCGCGATCCGCATCGATCTGGCCGGCGAGGCCGATCGGCAGGCCATCATCTCGGCTGCCGGTGGATGAACGAAAAAGGGGCGGAACACTGGTTGCTCCGCCCCTATCGACTGTCGGAAAATAGAGAGCTTACGCCGCGCCGACCACCTTGGACGACTTCTCGAACCGCTTGCGCTCGTTCGGATCGAGATAGAGCTTGCGCAGCCGAATGGTCTTGGGCGTCACTTCGACCAGTTCATCGTCCTGAATCCAGGCCAGCGCGCGTTCCAGCGTCATGCGGATCGGCGGCGTCAGCTTGACCGCCTCGTCCTTGCCGGCGGCACGGATGTTGGTCAGCTTCTTGCCCTTGAGCACGTTCACTTCAAGATCATTGTCGCGGCTATGGATGCCGATGATCATGCCCTGATACACCTTGACGCCCGGATCGATGACCATCGGGCCGCGATCTTCCAGGTTCCACATGGCGTAGGCGACCGATTCGCCCTGTTCGTTGGAAATCAGCACGCCATTGGTGCGGCCCGGCAGCTCACCCTTGTAGGGCTCATAGGCGTGGAAGAGCCGGTTCATCACGGCGGTGCCGCGCGTGTCGGTCAAAAGCTCCGACTGGTAGCCGATCAGGCCACGGGTCGGCGCGTGGAAGACGATGCGCTGGCGATTGCCGCCGGACGGGCGCAGTTCGACCATCTCGGCCTTGCGCTCGGACATCTTCTGCACGACGACGCCGGCATGCTCCTCATCGACGTCGATGACGACTTCTTCGACCGGCTCCAGCAATTCGCCGTTCTCGCCCTTCTGCATGACGACGCGCGGACGCGACACGGCGATTTCAAAGCCTTCGCGGCGCATCGTCTCGATCAGCACGGCCAGCTGCAATTCGCCGCGGCCGGAGACGAAGAACGAATCCTTGTCGGGCGATTCCTCGATCTTCAGCGCGACATTGCCTTCGGCTTCGCGCAGCAGGCGGTCGCGGATGACGCGGCTGGTCACCTTGTCGCCTTCGGTGCCGGCCAGCGGACTGTCATTGACCAGGAACGACATCGTCACGGTGGGCGGATCGATCGGCTGCGCATGCAGCGGTTCGCTTACGCTCGGGTCGCAGAACGTGTCGGCGACGGTGCCCTTCGACAGGCCGGCAATGGCGACGATGTCGCCCGCCTGCGCTTCTTCGATCGGCTGGCGCTCAAGGCCGCGGAAGGCCAGGATCTTCGAAATACGGCCGGTTTCGATCTGGGTGCCGTCATGGTGCAGCACCTTGACCGGCTGGTTGGCCTTCAGCGTGCCGCTCTCGATACGGCCGGTGATGATGCGGCCGAGGAACGGATTGGCTTCCAGGATGGTGCCGATCATGCGGAACGGGCCGGGATGAACGGTCGGCTCCGGCACATGCTTGATGACGAGGTCGAACAGCGGTCCCAGCTGCTGGTCCTTGGGTCCTTCCGGATTTTCCGAAACCCAGCCATCGCGGCCTGAACCGTACAGAATCGGGAAGTCGAGCTGCTCGTCGGTGGCGTCGAGCGCCGCGAAAAGGTCGAACACCTCGTTGACCACCTCGACGTGACGGGCGTCCGGACGGTCGATCTTGTTGATGACGACGATCGGCTTCAGGCCGACCTTGAGCGCCTTGCCGACGACGAACTTGGTTTGCGGCATCGGCCCTTCGGCTGCGTCGACCAGCAC
>NZ_RZPQ01000814.1:0-2557 GCF_003999135.1 Mesorhizobium sp. M7A.F.Ca.CA.004.06.1.1
CGGCTCGCAGCTTGTCGAATGGCCGGTCGACCATTGCATCAAATGCCTGTGTTTCTATCACCCCGACGATCCGGCGGCGCTGAAGGAAGAACAGCAGCAGAAGTTGCGCGCCCTGTTCGAAGGCGCGCGGAAGGTCGGCAGGGAACTTCTCATCGAGATCATTGCCGGCAAACATGGCAAGCTCGACGACACGACGATCCCGCGCGCGTTGGAGGAACTCTATGCGCTCGGCATCAAGCCGGACTGGTGGAAGCTCGAGCCGCAGGCGTCGAGCGGCGCCTGGGCGAAGATCGAGGCCGTCATCCTGAAGCACGACCCGTGGTGCCGCGGCGTCGTGCTGCTGGGCCTGGAAGCGCCGCAGGACGAGCTGGAAGCGGCGTTCGCCGCCACCGCCAAGGCGCCCATCGTCAAGGGCTTTGCCGTCGGCCGCACCATCTTCGTCCATGCGGCCGAACAATGGCTGGCCGGCAAGATGTCGGATAACGAGGCGATCGCCGACATGGCGCAGCGCTTCGAACAGTTGACGGATGCGTGGCTTGCCGAGCGCGGCCGCAAGGCGGCATAAGAAGGCGCGGAATAGGACTGCGGAGGAAAACACCATGAGCAAGACAATCCGCCTGACAATGGCGCAGGCGCTGACCCGCTTCCTGTCACGCCAGATGACCGAGATCGACGGGAGCAAAGTCCCGATCTTCGGCGGCGTCTGGGCGATCTTCGGCCACGGCAATGTCGCCGGCATCGGCGAGGCGCTTTATCAGCTGCGCGACGAGCTGCCGACCTTCCGCGCCCACAATGAACAGGCGATGGCGCATGCGGCGATCGCCTACGCCAAGGCCAATTTCCGCCGCCGCTTCATGGCCGCGACCTCTTCGATCGGCCCCGGCGCGCTCAACATGGTGACGGCGGCGGCGCTCGCCCATGTAAACAGGTTGCCCGTCCTGTTTTTGCCGGGCGACGTCTTCGCCAACCGCATCCCAGATCCGGTGCTGCAGCAGGCCGAGGATTTCTCCGACGGCACGGCTACGGTCAATGACTGCTTCCGTCCGGTTTCACGCTATTTCGACCGCATCACCCGGCCGGAGCAGATCATTCCTGCGCTCAGCCGCGCCATGGCCGTGCTGACCGATCCGGCCGAATGCGGCCCGGTGACGCTGTCTCTGTGCCAGGACGTGCAGGCCGAGGCCTACGACTACCCCGAGAGTTTCTTTGCCGAGAGGGTCTGGCACCAGCGCCGGCCGCGCCCGGATCGCCATGAGCTTGCCGCCGCGGTAGCGGCGCTGAAGGGCGCAAAAAAGCCGCTGGTGATCGCCGGCGGCGGCGTCCTCTATTCGCAGGCGTCGGACGAACTGGCGAAATTCGCCGAGAGCGCCGGCATCCCGGTCTGCGAGACGCAAGGCGGCAAATCCTCGTTGCCGGACGACCATCCGCTCAACATGGCGGCGGTCGGCGTCACCGGAACTTCTGCCGCCAACCGGTTGGCTGAGGAAGCCGATGTCGTGCTGGCCATCGGCACGCGTCTGCAGGACTTCACCACCGGTTCGTGGGCGCTGTTCAAGAATTCGGGCAAGACCATCATCGGGCTCAACGTGCAGCCCTTCGACGCCGGCAAGCACCGCGCCCTGCCACTGGTCGCCGATGCGGCCGAGGGCCTGGCCGAACTCAGTGCTGCGCTGAAGGGCTGGAAGGCGCCGGCAAGCTGGACCGACAATGCGTCCTCCGGCAAGAAGGCCTGGCAGGCCGAGGCGGCCAAGGTGACGGCGTCGACCAATGCCGCCTACCCGTCCGACGCGCAGGTGATCGGCGCCGTGCAGCGCGCCATGGGCTCCGGTGTGACGCTGCTGAATGCCTCCGGCGGGTTGCCGGGCGAATTGCACAAACTTTGGCAGGCGGGCGCGCCCGGATCGTATCATGGCGAATATGGCTTCTCGACCATGGGCTACGAGATTGCCGGCGGGCTCGGAGCCAAGATGGCGAAGCCCGGCGAGGGGATCGTCGTCATGATCGGCGACGGCTCCTACCTGATGATGAACTCCGAAATCGCCACCTCGGTGATGCTCGGCCTCAAGCTCACTATCGTGCTGCTCGACAACAGAGGCTATGGCTGCATCAACCGGCTGCAGATGGCGACCGGCGGCGCCAACTTCAACAATCTGCTGAAGGACTCGCGCCACGAGGTTCTGCCCGACATCGACTTTGCCGCGCATGCGGCGAGCATGGGGGCGATCGCCGAGAAAGTGCCGTCGATCGCCGGGCTGGAAAACGCGCTGGCACAAGCCAGGAAGAATACGCGCACAACGGTGCTCGTCATCGACACCGACCCGCTGGTTTCCACGGATGCCGGCGGCCATTGGTGGGACGTGGCGGTGCCGGAAGTGTCTGTACGGCCGCAGGTCAACGCGGCGCGCAAGGCGTATGACGAAAAGCGGAAGATGCAGAGTGTGGGTGATTGAGGTCGGCGCTGCCCCTCACCTGCCTGCCGGCATCCTCTCCCCGTCCCTATACGGGGAGAGGGACGCTGTCACCACCGGTTTCGCCAATCACCGCCGTCGCAAGAAAG
>NZ_RZPQ01000815.1:0-2551 GCF_003999135.1 Mesorhizobium sp. M7A.F.Ca.CA.004.06.1.1
CTCGTCCACATGCTGAACCATGAGGTCGGGCCTCAGCTGGTCGGCCGCGATCCGGCGGATATCGGCGTCATATGGGAGATGCTCTACAATGGCGTGCGCCACGACAGCGCCGCGCGCGGCGGCCACGCCATGCCGCAACTGGCGCGGCGCGGCATGAGCATCGCTGCCATCAGCGCCGTCGACATCGCGCTGTGGGACATTCTTGGCAAATCGCTTGGCGTTCCGGTCTGGCGGCTGCTGGGCGGCCGCAAGCTCGATCGCATGCCGGCTTACGCGTCCGGCGGCTGGGCGGCTGCCGACGCCATCGGCGAGCAGTTGAAATCCTACATCGCCAAGGGCGGTTTCAGGGCACTGAAGATGCGGGTTGGCGCCATGGATGGCGCGGCGCACATTTCGGCCGGCCGCGTGCGGGCCGCACGGCAGGCGCTCGGCCCCGATGTCGAACTGATGGTCGACGCGCACGGCACCTACACGGTGGCCGAGGCCAAGCGCTTCATCCACCTTGTCAACGATCTGGACCTCGCCTGGTTCGAGGAACCTATCATCGCCGACGACAAGCCCGGCATGGCTGAAGTGCGGGCGTCAGGTGCCGTCCCGATCGCCACCGGCGAAAGCGAGGCGACACGCTATGCCTTCCGCGATCTCGCGGTGCTGAAAGCCGCCGATATTTTCCAGCCGGATCCCGCCTTCTGCGGCGGTATCAGCGAGGCGATGAAGATCGGCACCATCGCCAGCGCCTTCAATCTGCGCTTTGCGCCGCATCTGTGGGCCGGCGCGCCCTGTTTTTTCGCAGGCTTGCATGTCTGCGCCGCCTCGCCGTCGAGTTTTACCGTCGAATATTCGCTCGGCGCCAACCCGATGATCCACGATCTGGTCGAAGAGACTGTCGAAGCCAGGGACGGCATGATAGCGATCCCGGAAAAACCGGGTCTGGGATTCACCATTTCGGAGCGATTCCTGGAGGCGCACGCGCAGCGCGGTTGACGATGAAAGAAAAGAACCTCCTCGCGGAACTCGCTGCCTACCTGTTCTCCCATTCGGACAAGGAGAGCGGCCGTACGCCTTCGGAACGCGAACTGGCGGAGCATTTCGCTGTCAGCCGCGGCCAGATCCGCGAGGCGCTGGCCATCCTTGAGGCCATGCGCATCGTTGAGCGCCGGGCCAAGTCCGGCATCTACATCGACACCAAGCAGGCCAGCGTGGAGGCCATGGCGCTCTTTGCCCGCGCGGGCCTGCCGCTCGACCCGATCCAGATCTACGAAACGGTCGAACTGCGCAAGATCCACGAGATCAAGGCGGCCGAACTTGCCTGTTCGCGCGCCACAGAGGAGAATTTCGAGCGGCTGCGCGAGATACTGAAAGCTTCGGAAGAGCGCATTGCCGCCGGCGAAGGGCTTGCCAGGGAAGACCGTGAATTCCACCTCGAGATCGTGCGCGCCACCAAGAACAGCGTCTTCCACAATGTCTGCAGCGTCTACTATATGATGGGCGAGCAGCGCCTGCCGATCTATTTCAACGACCCCGAGCGCAACGTGCGCTCGCATGCCGAGCATATCCAGATCTATGAGGCGCTGCTGCGCCGCGATGGCAATCTCGCCCAGGCGCTGATGAGCGCCCATTTGCAAGGGGCTGAGAGCTACTGGAAAGGCCTGATCGAGGGCCATGGCGAGGAACCTCAAAGCCCGGCGCTCGAAAAAGCTTGACCGACATGACCCGAATCCTCACCACCCACGCCCTGCACCCGCGCGCCTCGGCCATGCTGGCCGGCGCCGGAGAACTCGTCGTCGCCTCCGCCATCGATCCGGCCACGCTGGCCGCCGAGGCGAAGGATGCCGACATCGTCATCGTGCGCGCGCCGCTGCCACCACAGCTTTTCGACGGCGCAAAGCTGCTGCGGGCGGCAATCCGTCATGGCGCCGGGCTCGACATGATCCCCATGGAAGCAGCGACGGCCGCCGGCGTGCTGGTGGCGAATGTGCCGGCGGTCAATGCCCGCTCGGTTGCCGAGCACGTCATGTTCGCGGCGCTGGCTTTGCTGCGCAACTTCCGCGTCGTTGACCGCGACCTGCGCACCAAAGGCTGGCTTGCCGGCCGCGAGCACGCCAATTCCAACAGCGAGTTTGCCGGCAAGACGATCGGCATCGTCGGCCTCGGCGCCGTTGGCCAGGCGGTCGGCCATATCGCGGCGCACGGCTTCGACCTGAAGGTGGTGGCAACGACGCGCAGCATGCAGCCGGCGCCGGACAAGGTCGGCTTCCTGTCGATCGACGCTCTCGTCGAGCAGAGCGACATCATCGTTCTGTGCTGCCCGCTGACGCCGGAAACGCGCGGCCTGATCAACCGTGAGCGGATCGCCCGCATGAAGCCGCATGCGCTGCTGATCAACGTGTCGCGCGGACCGGTCATCGATGACGATGCGCTGATCGAGGCATTGCAGAAACGCCGTATCGGCGGTGCCGCGCTCGATGTTTTTGCGACACAGCCGCTGCCGTCGAACCATCCCTATTTCGGCTTCGACAATGTCATCATCACGCCGCACCTGGCCGGGATC
>NZ_RZPQ01000816.1:0-2550 GCF_003999135.1 Mesorhizobium sp. M7A.F.Ca.CA.004.06.1.1
GCAAGAACGGACTGGCGCTGGAACACGCGATCGGCCGGATCGAGCGCAGCGAGATATCGGGCGCCGCCGATGCCGGCATTTACTCGGTCGAGGCTGGCGGGCTGTCCATTACGGGCAACACCGTCTCCGATTGCGCCAATGGCGGCATCCTCGTGCACCGCTGGCAGGTGGCCGAAGACGGCACCATGGTCACCGGCAACCGCGTCCAACGGATCCAGGCACGCAGCGGCGGAACCGGGCAGAACGGCAACGGCATCAATGCCTTTCGCGCCGGCAATGTCGTCATCTCGGGCAACATCGTCTCGGACTGCGCCTTCTCGGCGATCCGCGCCAACAGCGCCAGCAACCTGCAGATATCGGGTAACACCTGCTCGCGCTCGGGCGAAACGGCGGTCTATTCCGAGTTCTCGTTCGAAGGCGCCATCATCAGCAACAACATCGTCGACGGCGCCGCCAACGGCATCTCGATCGTCAATTTCAACGAAGGCGGCCGCATGGGCGTCTGCTCCGGAAACATCGTGCGCAATCTGTCGACCAGCGGTCCCTACCCCGCCGACTCGCCGGGATTTGGCGTCGGCATCGGCGTTGAGGCCGACACCACCGTTTCCAACAACGTCATCGAGAACGCGCCGCTTTATGGCATGCAGATCGGCTGGGGTCCCTACCTGCGCAATGTCGTCGCTACGGGCAACATCATCCGCAACGCCGGAACCGGTATCGTCGTGTCCGTGGTCGAGGGTGCCGGCACGGCGGTCATTTCAGACAATATCATCGACGGCGCGCTCAACGGTGCGGTTGTCGGCCAGCGCTGGGCCGAGCCCGCAACGGGCGACCTCGCCTCGTCAAACGATACCGGCTATGCGCATCTGACCGTCGAGCGCAATCACGTCAGTTGAGGGCTGCCGTCGGCCTCAGCGCCCCGACCTTGGCACCGTTGCGGTTTTCGATGGGCGTGTTTGCCAACTCGCTCAGCTTGAACGCCAATGCCTCGTCGGCGCGCAACAGTTTGGCGAGGACGGTGGCAATCATGGCTTCGCCGGCGCGGCCGGCGCCATCATCGCATTTGAGCGCGATGCCGAGACCAAGTTCCGGAATTGCCGCACAATGGACGCCCTCGGCGCCGCCTTTCGTAAATATCCGCCCGGGTGCGGCCTCCATCAGTGCGACGTCTTCGCGGCCGCTGCCGGCAACGAAGAAGGGCTCGGCCATGCATGCAGCCAGCAGCCGCCTCGCGGCCTTGGCTCGCTCGGGACCAAAACCTGATGTCGTGGCCATGCGGGCAAAGCCGAGCGCGAAGCTCCTGAGCGGCACCGCATAGGTTGGGATCGAACAGCCATCGATGGCCCGCTGGTCCTCACCATGGACAGCGCCCGTCACCGATTGCATGGCGTCGCGCACCATTTCCTGCAGGCCATGTCCCGGCTTGACATAGCCGCGATGCGCAATGCCGGCGTGGACGCAGGTGCAGAGGAAGCCGGAATGCTTGCCGGAACAATTGTTGTGCAACGCGTTCGGTGAACCGCCGGCGCGGGCGAGCGCAATCTCGGCGTCATGGTTGGACGGCCAATGTGTGCCGCATTCGAGTGCTGATCCGTCCAGCCCGGCCTTGGCCAGCATGGATCGCGCAAGATCGACATGGGCCGGCTCGCCCGAGTGGGACGCACAGGCGAGCGCCAGTTCGCGGTTGCCGAAGCCATAGGCATCGGCCGCACCGCTTTCGACCAGCGGCAGTGCCTGGATCGCCTTGACCGCCGAGCGCGGAAACACCGACTTGGCTGTGTCGCCGATCTCCCAGACGGGCTTGCCATCGCCATCGAAGACCGCGACTGAGCCGCGATGCGCGCTCTCGACGATCGCGCCGCGCAACACTTCGATCAGAACCGGATTTGTCATGAACCCTCCCGTAAATGCGGGCGGTTTACCTGATCCGGTCGAGAATGGAAACGTAGTTTGCGACCGCCGCACCGCCCATATTGAAGATGCCGCCAAGCTTGGCGCCCGGCACCTGGATGCCGCCGGCCTCGCCGACAAGCTGCATGGCGGTCAAGACATGCATCGACACGCCCGTGGCGCCGATCGGATGGCCCTTGGCCTTCAGCCCGCCGGATGGATTGACCGGCAGGCGGCCATCCCTGGCCGTTGTGCCGTCCAGCGCAAGCTTTGCCCCCTCTCCCGGCTTGGCAAGACCCATCGCCTCGTATTCGATCAGTTCGGCAATGGTGAAGCAGTCATGCGTCTCGACGAAGGACAGATCGTCGAGCGTCACGCCGGCTGATTTCAACGCCCGGTTCCAGGCCTGTTCGCACCCTTCGAAGGTCAGGATGTCGCGCTTCGACATCGGCAGGAAATCCTGCACATGCTCGTTGGCGCGGAAGGCAACGGCACGGCGCATCTTCAGCGCCGTGGCGGTGTCGGCAAGGATAAGGGCGGCGGCGCCGTCGGAGACCAGCGAGCAGTCGGTGCGCTTCAGTGGGCCGGCAACGAACGGGTTCTTCTCGCTCTCCTGGCGGCAGAACTCGTAGCCGAAATCCTTGCGCATCTGTGCATAGG
>NZ_RZPQ01000817.1:0-2546 GCF_003999135.1 Mesorhizobium sp. M7A.F.Ca.CA.004.06.1.1
AGCCGTCATTGTCACTGCGCGCCGGATGTGGCCGCGCGACATAGGCCGATGCTCCATTCGCTTCGTGATAGACCCGTGCCAGCATTTCAGCCAGTACGCCCGACGTCACCATCTGCACCCCGGCGATGAGCAGGAAGAAGCCGGTGAACAGCATCGGTCGCGTTCCAATGTCTTCGGCGAAAAGCAGCTTCAGGCAAAGCAGGTAGGCAAGGATCAGCGAACCCAGAGCGCCAAGCACGATGCCGATGCCGCCGAAGAAGTGCCCGGGCCGCGTGCGATAACGCATGAAGAAGTACATGAAGACCAGATCGAGCACGACCCTGAAGGTGCGCGAAATGCCGTATTTGGATTGGCCATGGATGCGGGCGTGATGCGTCACCACTTCCTGCGCGATGCGTCTGGGGGTCGTCACCGTGGCCAGCCATGCCGGGATGAAGCGGTGCATCTCGCCATAGAGCTTGACGCTGCGGATGACGTTGCCGCGATAGACCTTGAGGCTGCAGCCATAGTCCTTGAGGCGCACCCCGGTGACGCGCGCGATCAGCGCGTTGGCGATGCGCGAGGGCAGCCTGCGCATGAAAAAACCTTCCTGGCGATCCTTGCGCCAGCCCACCACCAGGTCGAGATCCTCGCTCAACAGGCGGTAGACCATACGCGGAATGTCGTAGGGATCATTTTGCAGGTCGCCGTCGATCGTGGCGATGACGTCGCCGCGCGCTGCGTCGATACCGGCCTGCATCGCGGCGGTTTGCTTGTAGTTGCGCACCAGCTCGACCGCATGCACATGCGGGCCGTAATGCGCCGCCAGGCGCCTGATCTCGCTCACCGTCGCGTCGGTGCTGCCGTCATCGACCAGCACGACCTCCCACGGCTGGCCGTAGCGTTCCATCGCCTGGTGAATCCGCACCAGCAGCGGTTCGACGTTCTCGGCCTCGTTGTACATGGGCACGACGATGGACAGTGTATGGTCCGGCATCACCGCGCCGTCAGGCAGTCCCGAAGCAGGGATGGGCAATACGCTCATAGGGATGGCTTCCTTGCAGGGCCGACGGCCGGGTTCCCCGGCAGTGTCGATTTCGAGGGAAACAGCCAGGCGATCGCACCCGTGGCGATTGCCGAGCAGAAGATGAACAGATGCAATGCCAGCGCTGCCTGAAGGCCGCTCTTCATGGCAATGCCGGAGGTGAGCAGCGCCGCCGCTGCACCCGCTTCGTAGGTGCCGAAGCCGGCGACGCCTTGCACCGGTAGTATGGCGGCGCCTTCGGCCCCGACGACGCCTGGAAAGGCGGTCGAAAAGGATGTCCCCAGTAGCATTGCCAGCAACCATCCCTGCACAGTGAGCTTCAGCGACCAATTGGCGATCGTCCACCACCAGCCATAACGCGATCGGCCGGTCGCCTCGGTGAAGACATCGCGCAGCCTGCCGAGTTTCGCCACGATCTTGCCGCGGCCTGCCCAGTCATGCGGCGCACGCGCCCAGCGCGGCAGGTACCAGGCGGCAGCGATTACCGCGGCCACGCCCGCGATTCTTATCGCCGGATGCAGGCCCGGCCACACAGCCAGGGCCAGCACGCCGACGACGAAGGCGTCCTGCAGCCTGAACCACAGCAGCGAGGCGCTGGCACGCATGATCGGTATGCCGAAGACCTGGCGCAGGAGCAGGGGAAATGCCGTCTCGCCGCCGCGGAAGGGCACGACGTTGATCATCGCATTGTGGATCAGAATGACGCGCAGGCAGGCGCCGAAACGGCCATGCACCTCCTCGCGGAACTCGTCGCAGACGCGCAGCGCGCGCAGCACGTAGGTGACGAACAGCGCAAGCGCCACGGCCGCGAAAGCGCCGGGCGTGATGCTCGCGAAAGCATCGCCCACCATCTTCCAGCGCGAGTCGCTGGCGACCCACGCTAGTAGGGCCAGGGTCACGATTATTGAGATTGCTCTTTTCAACCAATTCTCCGCCGGTTTCCACCGCCGAGTTCAAATGGCAGCACCGCGTGGTGCCCGAGTATCCCTACCGCCATCGGGGATCGGTTCGCCTGGCCCACCGGCTTGCCGAGTTTCGGCAGGAGAACGCGACCGCCGAACCGTCGGGACAATATCCTGTCCAAGGCCCACAGCCCCAGACTGTCGCGGTTCTATGGACGGCTGATCCTATAGACCAGCAAATCGTCCGAATCCACAAGCTTGGTTGCGGTCTTGCCGAGATAGTCGATGACCCCGTCATGATGCTCGAGGAACAGCCGGTCCTGCTTGTCCGCGGCGTTCTTGGCCGTGCCGAACAGGTCCGCGCCTTGCGCGCGCAATTCCTCGAGCTGCGCGATCGCGGTGGCATCGTCCGCTACGAATTTCGACCATTCGACATCGCCGCCGCCAGGCGGGAACACCCAGCCGCGCGCTCTGCTGTAGTAGACGGCGACGGGATCGCCGACCTCGGGCGCAATGGCGACGACGAGGTCGCCCGGCTGCGCTAACCGCGCCAGTTCGTCGCCAAGCAGCTTGCCATTCATGGCGATCGGCGTCTTCATTGTTCTGACAAGGGGAAAAGT
>NZ_RZPQ01000818.1:0-2539 GCF_003999135.1 Mesorhizobium sp. M7A.F.Ca.CA.004.06.1.1
GTCGAGGTGCGCGTGCCGGAAGCCGGTCCGCCGACCGGCAAGCCGATCCAGATCAGGCTTTCGGCCGTCGACCCCAAGGGGCTCGACGACAAGGCCCGTGAGGTCGCGGCGCGCATCGGCAAGGTGCCCGGCGTCATCGATATTTCCGACGGCCTGCCGCCGCCCGGTGTCGACTGGGCGCTCGAGGTCGATCGTGCCAAGGCGGCGCAGTACGGCATCAGCCCAACCTCGGTCGGGACGGTGGTGCAACTGGTGACCAACGGGCTGAAACTCTCGGAATACCGGCCTGCCGGAGCCGACGACGCGGTCGACATAAGGCTGCGGCTGCCCGAAGACCGGCGCACGCTGTCGACGCTCGACGAACTCAGGGTGCAGACCTCACAAGGCTCGGTGCCGATCTCGAACTTCGTCGTGCGCAAGCCGGAGCCGACGGTCGGCATCCTCAACCGCATCGACGGCGCGCGTACGGTGGTCGTCCAGGCCAACGTCGCCGCCGGCGCTCAGGTCGCGGCTGTGCAGGAGCAGGTCACCAAGGCCGTCTCCGACATGGATCTCGGCAGCGGCATCCGCTGGAAGCTGGCCGGTTCGAACGAGGACAGCGCCGAAGCCAGCGCCTTCCTCAGCAAGGCCTTCGGGGCGGCGATCTTCCTGATCTTCCTGGTGCTTCTGGCGCAGTTCAACAAGTTCACCAGCGTCTGGCTGGTGCTGTCCTGCGTGGTCATGGCGACGATCGGCGTGTTCCTCGGGCTGCTGATAACCGGCGAGACGTTCGGCATCGTCATGTCGGGCATCGGCGTCATCGCTCTGGCCGGCGTGGTGGTGAACAACAACATCGTGCTGATCGACACCTATGACCGGCTGCGTGAAGAAGGCTGGGACAAGGTCGAGGCGGTGCTGCAGACTTGCCGCGAGCGCGCCCGCCCGGTCGTGCTGACGGCTGTGTCGGCCATTCTCGGCGTGCTGCCGATCGCCTTCGGCCTCGGGCTGGAAATCTTCCATCACGAGACGACGATCAACGCGCCGTCGACGCAATGGTGGATTTCGCTGTCCTCGGCGATCGTCTTCGGCCTGTCCTTCGCCACGGTGCTGACGCTGGTGGTGACGCCGTCGATGCTGATGGTGTTCACCCGCGCCAAGGTCAAGCCGGGCGCACGGCGCGGCTTGATCAGCCGTCTGTTCCGGCGCGGCAAGGTCGAGATTTCATCGACCGATGCGCCAGGGCGGGATGCCGGAGCCGGGCCGGATATCGCCTTTCCGAAAGCCGCCGAATAGATCATTGCCGATTTGACCGGCAAAGGCCGCCCGGAACAACCGGGCGGCCTTTTGCATTGTTCTTAGGCGAAAAGTCGAATTGCGGGGTTCTCATGCCGATCACCACCATAGTCATCATCGTCCTGGTCCTTATCCTCATCGGCGCGGTGCCGGCCTGGCCGCATTCGCGCTCCTGGGGCTATGGGCCCTCGGGTATTGTCGGCGTGGTGCTGGTGGTGCTTATGGTGCTGCTGTTGATGGGACGGCTCTGAGGCGCCCTCTCAGTCTGCGGAGATTGTTAATGTGCGGAGGAGTATCGCCCGCCATCGCGGAGGTCAGGCAGCTTTCGCAACGCCGGTCACGGTGGCAATGCCGATATCCCCGAGAGCTTCAGTGACGGCCTGATCCAGCGGCGTGTGCGGGATCGCGCCGATGATGCCTTCCAGCCTTGCCGACGCCAGTTGGTGCGGTTCGAAGCGCAGATAGGACATCGACACGATCTCACGCCACATCGCCACGAACGGGCTGCCGGCGCGCAGCACCCACCACGCCATCGAGGTCATCTTGAGCGGGCGTCCAAGCGCCTTCTCCGCGGCCGCCTTGATCTCCAGGTCGGTGACGGGATGGCCCGGGAAGTTGAGGGCTTCATAGGCGCCGAGCTTGTCCAGGTTCTGCGCCAGTCCGACGAAAGCCCTGGCCAGATCCGGCAGGTAGGCCCATTCATGCACGAGGTCGACCGGGCCGGGCGCCGTATAGACACCCTTGTTGATTTTGGCGGCGACGACCAGGTCGAACCACGAGCCGCTGCCGGTGCCGCCGAAGAAATCGCCGGCCCGCAAAATAATGGTGCGGACGCGGCGCGCTTCGGCCTCGCGGTGAAACAGGTCCTCCATGGCGACGCGGATGCGCCCCTTCTCGGTCGTCGGGCGGAACGGCGTGTCTTCCGTGATCACCTCCGGCATCGGCGACCCGTAATTGTATACGGTCCCGGGAAAGAGATGCAGTGCGTTGTTGGCACGGCAAGCGGCCATGACATTCTCGGCGATCGGCAGGCACTTGGCCCATTCGGTGTAGATCGGGTTGAGGCCGTTGAAGATGATGTCGACACCTTGCGTGACGCGGATGAGGGCCTCGCGGTCGAGCGCGTCACCGGCAACGGCTGTGGCGCCTTTGAGTTCGGCCGGCACCTTGCCGTTGCGGGTGACGGCGCGGACCTCGTAGCCCGCGTCGATGAAGGCCTTGGCGACCACGCGGCCGAGCCGGCCATTGGCACCGAGAATTGCGATAC
>NZ_RZPQ01000819.1:0-2530 GCF_003999135.1 Mesorhizobium sp. M7A.F.Ca.CA.004.06.1.1
CCATTTATGGCGCTGCCAAAGTCACCGAGATCACCGACGAATGGCACTCGGTCGCTTCGCTCCGCTCGCGGCTGACGCAGCCGAATTCGGAATTCCTGGTGGCCGATGATGGCAAGCGGATCGGCGGCATGGCTTTCGCCGCCGCCACCGCCGATGCGAAAATCATCCTGCTGAACCAGCTCTACGTCCATCCGGACTGCCAAAGGCGCGGGATCGGGCAAGCACTGCTCGACGAGGTCGAGGCCAGTTTCCCGGAAGCGCGAACGCTGCGCGTCGAGGTCGAGGAGGCCAATGGCGGCGCCATTGCTTTCTACCGGTCGAAGGGGTTTTTGCCTGTCAGTGCCGCGGAGGAGTCCCGCGATACCTCAAGACCGACGACGCTGAGTTTCGAGAAGTCGCTCGGATAGATTGCCACCGGGATGAATAGAGCGACCTGGCCATGCGTCATCGCGGCGTTTGCTGTGCCGGCTCACGACGGATATGCAAGGGCATGACCAAACTGTCCCGCATTACAGCGCTGGCGCTGCTCGCCATCATCATTTTCGCGACCTTGTCGCCGATCCAGATGCGGCCGCACCTCGCTGAAGCGAATGTCGAGCGTGCCTTGGCTTATGTCCTGTTGGGCTTCGCCCTGGCGATCGGCTTCCCCAACCGACTGTACCAGGTCGTGATCTTCGTGGCTGTGACCGCCGGCATGCTGGAACTGCTTCAGCTCATTGATCCCGGTCGCCATGCACGCCTCATCGATGCATTGGTGAAAGCCCTTGCCGGGGTGGTTGGGATCGTGGCGGGACACCTGATCGTCAGGGCCGGCGGACAAAAGAGCGAGAGCTAGGCGCGGCAGCAATCCGCCGCGATACGTCGACCCCAAAGAGTACGGGACCATCGACTGTGGTCGGCCCGTGTCTGTCTGGCCGAAGGATCGAGCCTTCGCGCTAGACAGCGGGAACCTCCACATTGTCGATCAGTCTGGTCTTGCCGAGCCATGCTGCCGCGAGAAGACGCCCTTCGCGGTTTCGGCGCCATGGCGCAAGCGTCAGGCTTTGGCGTACCTCGACATAGTCGACCTTTTGAAAGCCGGCGGCGATGAGGGCGCGGCTGGCCTCTTCGGTTGCGTCGCTCTGGCCGGCGCCTGCCGCCAGGGCCGCAGCCGTATTGCGCAATATGACGTTGAGTTGGCGGGCGATCTTCAGTTCGGCCTCATCGAGATAGGCGTTGCGTGACGACATGGCGAGACCATGCGCGTCGCGTATCGTCGGTGCGCCGATGATCTCGACAGGCAGGTCGAGGTCGCGGCAGAGCTGCCTCACCACACAAAGCTGCTGGTAGTCCTTCTCGCCGAAGACCGCACAGTCGGGCGTTGCCTGCAGGAGGAGCTTTGCCACCACGGTGGCGACGCCGTCGAAAAAGGTCGGCCGAAAGTCCGATTCGAGCCCGCCGGAGGGGCCGCCGACCGAGATTTTCGTGGCGAAGCCCGCGGGATACATCTCGCCAACCGTCGGTGTGAAGGCAAGGTCGGCCTTTGCCGCGCCCAACTGCTCGAGGTCGCGGGCGAGTTGGCGCGGGTACTTGTCGAGGTCTTCGCTCGGCGCGAACTGCGTCGGGTTGACGAAGATCGACACGACGCAGCGCTCGGCTTTTTGGAGCGCGATCCTGACCAGCGAGATGTGCCCGTCATGCAAAGCGCCCATGGTCGGCACCATGGCGACACGAAGGCCGTCGCGCCGCCAGTCCCGGATTTGCGCGCGAAGTGCGGCTACGCTGTCGACGACGACGGGTTGGCTCATGTGTCGTCCCTGCTGTTTGCCGCCGAAAAGACATGGCCGGGGCCGGGGAATGTCCGGCCCCGCACCTCGGCTGCATAGGTTTCCGCCGCATGCGAGATCACGCTGCGCAGGTCGGCGTATTCCTTGACGAATTTCGGCACGCGATCGACGGTCAGCCCGACCATGTCGTCGATGACCAGGATCTGGCCGTCGCATTCACCGCTGGCACCGATGCCGATGGTCGGAATGGCGAGGCGGCGGCTGATATCGGCGGCGACCCTCTCGACCGTGCCTTCGATGACCACCGAGAAAGCGCCGGCATTCTCGACGGCGAGCGCATCGCGAAGCAATGCCGCAACAGCCTCCTCGGTGCGGCCCTTGATCTTGTAGCCGCCGTCCTTCTCGACCGATTGCGGCTGCAGGCCGATATGTCCCATCACCGGAATGCCGGCGGCGACGATGGCCTCGATCTGGCTGATCATGTCGAGGCCGCCTTCGAGCTTCACCGCCTGGCAGCCGGTTTCGTCGACGACCCGCCGCGCCGAGTTGACGGCTTGCGCTGCCGTTGCCTCATAGGTGCCGGCCGGCAGGTCGACGACGACGCAGGCCCTGGCCGAGCCGCGCATCACGGCCTGCCCATGTGCGATCATCATCTCCAGCGAGGCGCCCAGCGTCGTCTTGTGGCCATGCAGGACCATGGCGACACTGTCGCCGACCAGAAGCAGGTCAACATGGCGATCGAGCAGACGGGCGATGGGATAGGT
>NZ_RZPQ01000081.1:0-13162 GCF_003999135.1 Mesorhizobium sp. M7A.F.Ca.CA.004.06.1.1
GGATGTCCTTCGATCTGCTCGTGATGGACGAGGCGTCTCAGATCCAGCCCGTGGACGCACTTGGCTCGGTCGCCAGGGCCAGTCAGGTGGTCGTCGTTGGCGACGAACGCCAACTGCCACCCACGACATTCTTCGCGAAGATGACAGGCTCGCAGTCTGAAGATGACGAGGGTGAGGGCGCGCAGGTCGCCGACATTGAAAGCATCCTCGGCCTGTTCACGGCCCGCGGCTTGCCGCAGCGTATGCTGCGCTGGCACTACCGTAGCCGTCACCAATCTCTAATCGCAGTATCGAACAGCCAGTTCTACGAGAACCGGCTTTTCATCGTGCCAAGCCCTTATACCCAAGAGGCAGGTATGGGGTTGCGGTTTCATCATGTGCCGGAGGGGGTCTTCGATTCCGGCGGCACAGGAACCAATCCGGTAGAGGCGAGAGCAGTAGCGGAGGCGATCATCCGTCATGCGAAGGTGAACCCGCAAGAGACTCTAGGCGTTGCAACATTTTCGGTTAGCCAACGCCGCGCGATCCAGGATGAACTCGAAGCGCTGCGGCGACTAAATCCCGACACCGAGGAATTCTTTCACGCTCATCCAAGCGAGCCATTCTTCGTCAAGAACCTCGAAAATGTTCAAGGCGATGAGCGCGACGTGATCATGATCTCGGTGGGGTATGCCAAGAATGCCCAGGGATACATGGCCATGCGTTTCGGCCCTCTTGGCGCGGAAGGCGGCGAGCGTCGGCTCAACGTCCTCATAAGCCGCGCCAAGCGCAGCTGCGAAGTATTCGCGTCCATCACAGACGAGGACATCGACCTGGAGCGTGGCAAAGGGAAAGGCATCTTCGCCTTCAAGCTCTTCTTGCACTACGCGAGAACAGGGCGAATTTCGCTTGCCCAAGTCACGGTTCGCGAAATGGATTCAATCTTTGTAGAACAGGTAGCCAACGCGCTGATCGAAATGGGTTATCAGGTTCATGCTCAAGTGGGCATTGCCGGCTTCTTCATCGACCTCGCAGTTGCGGATCCAGAGAGGCCAGGCCGCTATATTCTTGGCATCGAATGCGATGGCGCAGAATATCACTCATCTCGCTCGGCCAGAGATCGAGACCGGCTTCGGCAGTCGGTTCTGGAAGACCATGGTTGGATCATCCATCGCATCTGGAGCGCTGACTGGTTCCAACGGCCTCGTGAGCAGCTGGAGCGAACCATACTAGCGATTGAGGCCGCCAGAAAAGAACTCGATGAGCGGGCCGAATTGGGGGTCCAGAGAAATCGAGCTGTAGCCGTGCAGGTTGTTACGGTCGACCGAGGCAACGTGACGGAAATCGGTCTCGAAAGCACAAACGGATCCGAGACACCCAATCGAGCCTACGAAGAGGCCGAACTAAAGCGACCGGGATCGTTCGAACTCCACGAGACGCCCAGCGGAATCATGGCCGGACTGGTCGAGCAGGTCGTGGCTACAGAAACGCCAATCCATGTCGACGAAATAGTTTCGCGTATTCGGGACGCCTGGGGTCTGCAGCGGGCCGGTGGCAGGATTCAGGATGCAATCGAGCGGGGGGTAAGCATAGCACAGAGAGGTGGTTCAGTAGCCCGTCGAGGCAACTTCTGCTTCAAGCCAGGTGTTCCTGTTCGTCTCAGGGATCGCAGTGGGGTCGTGTCCGCTGGATTGCGCAAGCCCGAAATGATTGCGCAGGACGAGGTCGCCCAAGGCGCTATGGAAGTCGTGAAATCCAACCTCGGTGCGACAGAGGAAGAAATCGCCACAGGCGTTGCCAGGATGCTGGGCTTCAAAGCCACAAGCGCACAATTAAGGCAGCTGATTTCAGCTGGGGTCGCCGATTTGGTTGCCAAAGGAGTGTTACGGTCCCAAGACGGCTTGTTGGTGGCCGGCGAATCCGCGAGCGAGAAATTAGCTGAAGTGTAACGGGGCGCTGCAGCGCCCTCGTTGCAATTTCTGTCGAAGCTCGGAACACCTCTTTTGCTGGCGGAGGCCGAATGGCATTTCGATTCGTACACACGGCCGATATTCATCTCGACTCGCCGCTTCGTTCGCTGGCGATGCGAAATCCCGATCTTGCCGGGCTGGTGGGCGACGCCAGCCGCCAGGCATTCGTTTCGATAGTGGATCTCTGCCTTGAGGAACGTGTGGCCGCGTTGGTCATTGCTGGCGACCTATACGATGGCGACCAGACTTCAATGAAGACAGCGCGGTTCTTGGGCGCGCAGATGACACGCCTGCACCAGGCCGGCATCATGGTTTTCAAGATCCGCGGTAATCATGACGCCCTGTCGCGGATTTCCAAACAGCTGGTATTTCCCGACACCGTTACCATCTTTGGTGGTCGTGCTCAGTCGGTATTGCAGACAGCCGGCGGTCTGGACGTCGTATTCCATGGTTTGAGCTTTGCGAACCCTAAGGCGCCGGACAGCCTGTTAACCAAATATCCGGCGGCTCGTGAAGGGGCCGTCAACATAGGCATCATGCATACCAGTCTGGCTGGATCGCCAGGTCACGACGTTTACGCGCCCTGCAGCATCGCTGACTTGCACGCCCACGGTTTCGACTATTGGGCCCTCGGCCACATCCATGCTCGCCAAGTCCATCCTGGCGCCAGTGCCGTGGTGATGCCGGGAATACCGCAGGGGAGGGATATCAACGAGGCCGGTGAGAAATCAGTCACCCTGGTGACGGTGCGCCACGACCGTTCGGTGGAGATCGAGGAACGGCTGACCAGCGTTGCGCAGTTCGAACGGGTGAGCGTCGACCTTACCGGAGCGGTGGAGTGGCCCGAGGCCGTCGCGCGTGTTCGCTTCGCACTCGAAGAGATGCGGGCAACCGTCCGATCGCGTCATGCTGTGGCTCGCATTGGCCTGACAGGAACGTCACCACTGATGTGGGCGCTGATCCGCGACAGGGACCTCCTTCTTGCCGAAGCCGAACAGGCTGCGGAACAGCTAGGCCATACGTGGGTGGAGAAGCTCGAGCTTGACCTCGCGCCGCCTCGGACGGAGACCGCCGAGGATATTGCTGATCCGATTTTCGAACTCGAGCAATCAATGCGTGCCGATGCCACCTCGGAGGCCTTCCGCGCTGAGGCGAGGGCGTTCGTCCAAAAGATGGTCGCCGACCTTCCGGCCGACGGGCGGGATTTTGCTGGGACGGACGAAGCCGGGCTGGAACAGTTCCTCGATCAGGTGCTTTCCAAGGGCGCGGACTTGGTGACTGCCCGCCTTAAGGCCGGTGGATCGTCATGAGGTTGCGGCGCCTTGACCTCATTCGTTATGGAAAGTTCACCGATCGTTCGATCGACTTCGGACCCAAACCGGAATCCGGACCTGATCTGCATATCGTGTTTGGCCTGAATGAGGCCGGCAAATCGACTGCGCTTTCGGCCTATCTAGACTTGCTGTTCGGCATCGAGGAACGGAGCCGCTACAACTTCCTGCACGAGTACAGTGCCATGCGCATCGGCGGGGTGCTGGAACTGGCCGGCTCCGAACACACGTTCACGCGTACGAAACAGCGCAGTAATTCGCTATTGAATGCGACGGGCCAACCGGTAAGCGAGGTGGCGATCACGGCGCATCTCGCCGGTCTGTCGCGCGACGCCTACACGACGATGTTCTCACTCGATGACGAGACGTTGGAAGCCGGCGGAAAATCTATCCTGGAGTCGCGGGGCGACCTCGGCAAGCTTCTGTTCACGGCCAGCGCCGGTCTTGGGAACGCAAGTGATACGTTGAACGCCCTCGAGGCCGAAGCAGACGCTCTGTATCGGAAGCAGGCGCATGGAACCGAACTGGCGCTGTTGAAGAAGCGCCTTGTTGACGTAAAGTCGCGCAGGGATGCGATCGACACCCTTGCATCAACCTACGAGGGCCTGGAGGCCGAACGTCTCGATGCAGCGCAGCAGTACGGCCGAACCATCAGCGATCGGGCGGTGCTGGTGGCCAGGCTGGATACCTTTGCTCGTTACGTGCGTGCTGCGCCGATGCTGGCGGATATCCGGCGCAAGATTGCCCGGCTGGATCAGCTGCCGGACATCGCCTCCCCAGCCCGGACATCGACGGGAAGTGTCACCGAACTGATCGATGACGATGCCAGCCTCAGAACGCGGCTGTCCGCAAACATCGACGAGACCGAGCGCCTGGCGGAAAAAGTCACTGCGGTCGACGAGGACGAACCGATCCTGTCGATTTCCGAACGCATTCGCGGGCTGGCGGAGAGCAAGGTGCGCCATACCGCGGCTGGCTTTGACTTGCCCACTCGCAGGATGGAGCTGCAAATCCTCAACAACAGCGTGGCGAGCTGCCTTGCCGCCTTGGGCCGATCTTCCGAGGCGGATCCTGGCGCGCTGCTTCTGCCTGCCGTCACCGTTGGCGTCGTTCGCGCCATGGTCGAGCAGAGGTCCGGGATTGCTACCGGGATGCGTGCCGCTCGCGACGAAGCCGCGGCGGCACTCGATGCGCTGCAGGTGGCAAGGCAGCGGGTCGGCGAGGAAAGGGCGGTGCCCGAACCTGCCAGGGCAAGGCTGGGCTCGGCTTTGTCGAAAGCGCGAGCAAGCGGACACCAGGCAGAGATTAGGACGGCTCGCGAGGCGGAAGATGCGGGAACAATCCGATGGAAGGCGGCGCTCGCGCGCTTGCGTCCATGGAACGGAGATGCCCTCGCTCTCGCCAACGTCGCGGTTCCGAGCGCCGGGCAGATTGCCGCCTGGAAGACGGTAGCGTCAGAACTGGCAAGGAACACCGCCGTACTTGCCGAACGCCTTGCTGAATACGAGGGCAACCATGCCATGCTCGCCGCACGATTGGATGCCCTTCGTGCCTCGGGCGACATTGTCGACGATGAAGCGGCTACCGCCATCCGCCGAGTTCGCGATGATGCGTGGGCAACGCACCGCGCAGCGCTGACCGGTGACACCGCTGACGACTTCGCCGTGGCATTGGCGCGCGATGACATTGCCAGCGCAGGCCGGCTGGCCGGCGCGGCGGATCTGGCTGAGATCCGGGCAACTACGCGCGAGCTGGCCGAGGCCGCGGCCAACCTGTCACGCAACGGCATCCAACGCACACAGCTCGGCAAGGATGTGGATACCCAATTGTTGGAAATCCGCGCGGCCGCCAGGGACCTGCTCGGAGACGCCGTGGAACCTTCGTCTGAGCGCCTGATCGAAAGGATCGAGGATCAGATCGAGGCGCGCAGCGATGCGCTCGCTGCCTGGGAGCAGATCGAACTTGCTCGCTTGAAGGCCGAGCGAGCCGCTGACGCCGGCGAGCAGATACGCTTGGAAATGAGAGCAGTGCTGGGAAGCGTCGGCATTGTATCAGAGTCCAACGACACCCTCGAAGCAATCATGGCCATCGCGGAGCCGTTTCTGGATCGGCAGCGCAAGGTGGACGCCGAGTATGCCGAGGCGCTCAGAATGGTGAGCTCCAAAGAAGAGGATCTAGCGGCACGACGGGTTGCAGTAGGTGTGGCGGAGCGTCGCGAGGAGGAATGGCTGGCCGGCATTACCGAAGCACTCAAGGGAACTTGGCTCGAAAGCGGGCTCTCCGCATCCGGCGTCGGCACTGTGCTCGATCAATTGGCCGAACTTTCAAGAAGCCTGCAGGAACGGGACGACCTGCAGCTGCGTATCGACAAGATGGAGGCCGACAGGGCCAATTTTCTGGTCGAGGTCATCGCCGTTGCGGTTGAAGCCGACGAGCCGACGAAGGATACCGACCCGGAGCAGTTGGCCATCCGCCTTGCCGAGCGCCTAGAGCGTGCCGAGCGGACACGTGAAACGAAGGCAAGCCTCGGCAACGACCTGAAGCGCCTCAAGGAGGCGCGCGACATCCTCGACACTGAGATTTTGGCACACGAACGCCGCAAGAACGAGGTGCTGGGCGTCTTTGGTGTCGCCACTCTGCCCGAGGTAGTCGAACGCGATGAGCTGTTGCGTGAGCGCGATGGCTTGCGCACCACCGTCGCCGAACTTGAGGAACGGATAGTGGCGGAGCTCGCGGTCGACGGATTCGAGCAGGCCCGCTCGATCCTGGACGCGATCGATTTCGACGGCCTCGCGGTCGAGAAGGCTGAGGGTGAGCAGCGGCTTCGCCTGTTCGATGAAACCATCCAGCAACAGCTGATCCGGCAGACGCGCGCGGCCGACAAGCTGGACGCCATCGGCGGTGATAGTGCGGTTGCACGCCTGGATGCTGAACGGCGCACAACCCTGCTGGAAATCGAGGAGAAGGCCGTTCGCTACATAGAGCTGAAGCTTGGCATCATGTCGGCTGGCAATGCTTTGCGGATCTACCGTGAGAGCCATCGCTCCGGCATGATGGCGCGCGCATCAGACGCGTTCAAGCTAATGACGCGTGGCCAGTATTCGGGGCTGACAACCCAGCCTGTAAGAGGTGGTGAGGTTCTCATTGCTGTGCAGGGTGACGGGCAATCCAAGGTCACCGAAGCGCTTTCAAAGGGTGCACGATTTCAGCTGTACCTTGCCCTAAGACTCGCCGGTTATTACGAGTTCGCGCAATTTCGGCCCTCGGTCCCATTCGTCGCCGACGACATCATGGAGACGTTCGACCATATTCGCTCGGAGGAGGTTTTCAGGCTGTTCGGAGCGATGGCAAACACAGGTCAGGTCATCTACCTGACGCACCATAAGCATCTATGTGAAATAGCTGAGGCTGTCGTACCGGGAACGAGGATCCATCAACTCGCACAGTAATTTTCTCCGGAATACGTGAACGAACCAGTGAAGGACGCCGAATTTGACGGCAAGTATGCGCCCAAAGTCAGACGTTCCGGCAAACTTCGCGTTCGTCCAAAAGCGGACATATCGCCCGAGCCATAGACGGCCCCGATGTGCCCATAATGGACGTCCTGCAAATTCATTGTCCTGCCGAATCTGGACTTCGAGAGCTGGCCCTAAACAGCAATTGTATCGCGCCTAGCCGTCCTATCGCCGGGGCGCCAATTGTAAACAACGGCGAACTATACCAATATCGTTACTGGCTTCTTCCGGTGCGACTCGGGAGAACGGGATGGGCAATGAACGCGAAGACGCAAACGGGAAAACACAGCGCCGCTGGCCAATACCTCGGCTATGCGCTTCAACCTGTACGCCTTTGCTTTCACCTGCTCAACGCGCCTAGCGGCGCCTTGGTCTCTCTTGAACATTTAGACGATGTGGCGGTTCACCTGGTCGGCGGCGAAGTCGTTCTTGAGCAAAGCAAGAGCGCACTGAAGCAAAATCCGATATCCGACTGGGCTGCGGACCTGTGGAAGTCTCTGGCCAACTGGCTCAGCTTCATGGCGGCGGGAGAGATCGACCCGGCGACCAGCCATTTCCGGCTATATGTCACACCGGTGAAGGCGGGTGCCTTCGCGATCGCGCTGAACGACGCGAAAACAGATGCCGACGTGGAGGCGCTGGTCGCTAACCTCGCCAAAGCCCACAGCAAGCTGAAAGCTGCACCGGCATGCGACGCCGACGTCCAAGCTTTCCTGAACGCTGATGCGGCTCATTGCGCCGCCTTGGTCAAGAATCTCGCCGTTATCAGCGTCGATGCAGATCCCGTCGATCCGATACGCGCGATCTTCAAGCCGACGGTCTCTCCGCTCATCATCGACCTAGTGTGCGAACGCGCGATCGGCGCTGCGAAGGAGGCGGCGGACAGGCTGATTAGAGCTGGCAAGCCCGCCATCTTGGACGTGGACGCGTTTCAGGCCGAGCAAAGAGCATTTGTTCAGAAGAACAACCTTCCAGGGCTGCTGTCGTCTTTCACCAAGCAACCGCCTGTCGAGGCCATCGAACAATTGATCGCCGACCGTCCCGCCTTCGTCCGCCAACTCGAGCTGATCGAGGTGGGAGACGAAGCGTGCGTCCGGGCTGTTAGCGATTACCTTAGGACGCTCGCCGACATCTCGATCTGGGGCGAAAGCGGGCTAATCTTTGAGAAGAACCTAAGTGACTGGGACGATGATCTTGTCGGTCGCTATGAGCACGTCAGTGCAGAGGTGCACGACATACAGGCCGGACACCCCGCAACGGTTCGTGGTAGAATAGTTTACAGGCGCTGCGCGCAGTTGCAGCCTCCACTCGATGGTCGAGTCGTCCCCGGTCATTTCGTCCACGGATCATTCAACGCCCTTGCCCACGGCCTGCGCCTCGGCTGGCATCCCGACTACCAGACTCTTTTGGAGCCAGCGACTTGATTGAGGCTGGCCGATCGCACCTACCGCTCAGCGACCTCGCCCTTGTCCAGAATCCAGGACTTGGGGCTTTCGCATTGTGGCAATTTGGCCAAGGTTTCCAGGCTGAGGACGAACGTCCAGCGCCGTTCGCCTTGGCGTTTCTCGTGCTGCCAATCGTCCTGCATCGCGCAACGCTCGAAATCGTGACTTCGACAAACCGACCCTCTGGACTGGCGCTCTTCGCGGCCAAGCTCGGGAAGGAACGGGAACAACTCCTCGCCGTCCACGAGCGAGCGCTGCTGCTGCGTACTCTGACATTGCAATCGGCCGCTGTCGGTGTGAGCGGGCGGCTGCTGTCCGTGGATTACAAGGATGCTACTTTAAGAGCAAACGTACCAGAACCGAAACCGAGGAGGCTCGTCCTTCCAGAGCGCGTCAAGCACCTCGGACCTGCCTCGGAGAAATTGGGTTTCTGGTTTTCGAACCTGGGGACCGCGCAGGTGGCCAACCTGTTACGGGTGGAGTTCTAGATGTATTTCCAGCTTCGAAAACTGATCCTTTGGCCCCGCAATGGTGCAGCGCCGCGGGTCGTCAAGTTCGAGCCCGGTGTCGTCAACGTCATCAGCGGCGCGTCGAAGACCGGGAAGTCCGCCGTTATCCCTATTGTTGATTACTGTCTGGGCTCGGAGAAATGCGCGATTCCGGTGGGCGTAATCCGCGAGAACTGCAGCTGGTTCGGCATTCTGATCGAGACGCTGGAGGGCGAAAAGCTCTTGGCGCGACGCGAACCGGGGGACCAACAGAGCACAGGCGACATGGTGCTGCTGGAGGGCGCACAGGTCGAAATTCCGGAGACGATCACCGACAAGACCACCAATGTCGACACGGTCAAGCGCGCGATGAACCGCCTGGCAGGACTGACTGACCTCGACTTCGAACCAGGTACAGAGAATGGATTCAAGCAAAGGCCAAGCTTCCGCGACCTCATGGCCTTCACGTTCCAACCTCAGAACGTGATCGCCAATCCCGACGTGATGTTTTTCAAGGCCGATACGACGGAACACCGGGAGAAGCTAAAGACCATCTTCCCGTACGTTCTGGGCGCGGTCACGGCAAAGATTCTCCAGGCGCGGTTTGAGATCGATCGGCTCCAGCGCAACCTCCGCCGGAAGGAGGCTGAGCTACGCGCGATCGTGTCGGCAACTGGCGCTTGGCGGGCGGAGGCGGAGGCGTGGCTGCGTCAGGCAGTCGAACTTGGCCTAGTCGATTCCTCCACTGAAGTGCCGAAGGACTGGAGTGACGTTGTTGACCTGCTTCGGCGCGTGTCGAACAGCAACTCAAGTCTTGCTCGACCAAGCCTGGCCGGCATCGATGTGGTGCTGACGCGTCTGGAAACCCTTCGTGCGTCGGAAACTGAAATCGCCGCGCGACTTACCGAGCATCGTCAGCGCCTGAACGAACTGCGCCGTCTGGTGGAGAGCAGCGAGGCGTACGGCGACGCCATGCGCATCCAACGTGACCGCTTGGACCTTTCCACGTGGCTGAGGGACTTGGCCGACGAGTTCGCCGATCCGTTGGTCGCACTCGGGGACGGCGGCCGCGAGAAGGTCTTGGCCCTTTGCGACAACCTCGGCGGTCTGGAGATCCGACTGCGGACCCACCCTGCGATGTCTAACACGCTTGACAAGGAAATCCTGCGCCAGCGCGGCGCCGCTGAAGCGGTCCTATCTGAGTTGAACGATGTCCGTAGCGAGATAGCGGTGCTGGAACGGGACTCTGACGTCGCCCGAGACGAGGCCAATCGCTTCGATAGGCTTGAGCGCTTCCTCGGTCGATTGGAGCAGGCGTTGCACGTCTACGACCGCGCCGACCAGTCGTCGGATTTGCGGCAGGAACTCACCTCGCTGCAGGCCGATATTGCAACGCTGCAAAAGACGATCTCCGAGGCCGACATCCAGCGCAAGCTATTCAACGCGTTGCACCAAGTCTCCCATCATGCCAATCGGCTGATTCCGCAGCTTGACGCGGAGTGGCCCGAGGCCCCGATTAGGCTGTTGATTGAAGACCTGACCGTCAAGGTGACTAGGGGAACGCGTGAGGACTACCTGTGGGAGATTGGCAGCGGCGCCAATTGGCTCGCGTATCACGTCGCACTAATGCTTGCGCTGCAGCACTACTTCCTGGCCGAACCTCATCACCCAGTCCCTGGTCAGCTGATCTTCGACCAACCTAGCCAAGTCTATTTTCCTAAGCGGGCGGCGGGCGACGAGGGCCCCGACCTCATCGCGTGGAGGGATCAGGACGTGGTCGCCGTCAGGAAGGTCTTTGCGCTCCTAGGCGCTGAGGTCATGGCCGCGAAAGGTCGCCTCCAGATCATCGTGCTGGATCATGCAGATGAGGACGTCTGGGGCAAGCTTCCCGGAGTCAAGTTGATTGAGGAATGGCGTGGACAGGCCCTCGTGCCTCAGGCTTGGATTGCCGCCGCATCTTCCAACGGTGGATAATAATCTGCTGCCAGAGGAGAAGGCATGGCGAACGTGGACGAGATCAACCGTCTGACGGCCCTTGGCTTGAACGTCATCACAGCCATGGATGTCGCGGAAGGAAAACTAGACGAAGCCTTCGAGGTCGCCCGCGCTCAGGAGAAACGCAAGGTCGACATCTGGTGCAAAGGAAGAAAGAACATTCCGGTTGCACTGACTGCGATATGGGACTGCGATCCTGCAAACTTCTATCTCGCGTTCGACGGCGATGATCCCAGCGACCACGCTTCGACGGATTTCATTCTTATCGACGCTGATGTCACTGACGTTGGCGGCAGGCTTACCTACGCCGCCAGCAGGGACAAGGGTCCTTGGCATCAACGTTACAAGAGCAAGAGCTGTGGGATCGCCTACCGATGGCTGCATGGCCGCGGTGTCACACCGCCTTTGCTCGGCGAGTACCAAGGCCAAGTTCACATCGTAGGAGGCATGCACCGCTTCCATCTTGCCAAGCACTATGGGACGACGCGCATGCCATTCCTCGTCCGGAGGGCCGAACTAGCCGCAGTAATGGCGTTGATCCCCTCGGCGACCGACACCGCCAACTCGTAATGGCGGGGACTGCAGAAAAGAAGCGAATGAGTTGCGAACTTACCGGGATCACTCCCCGAAAGCTGACCGACGGCTTCCGGCCCCGTTGCGGCCATTCTTACTCCCGCACTTTGGCTTTTCCAGCGCTAAACCGGCCTTGGGCGATGAATGGAAACGGTCAGATGTTCCCGGTCTGTGCTCGAAAAGTCGCATAAAAGGGCAGACTGGTGTGACGTCCGGAATTATTGGGCCTTTCACGGGTTTACCGGTCCCGAATTATCGGTTGCTGGCGGGCGGGCTATGCGATTGAAAACAGGAGAGTTTTCTGGCTAAGGGTGGGGTTTCAGACTGAGTTTACCAATGCCCTTAATGACGATTAATTCTGGATTGGCATCAGGTGATTGGGTTTGCGCAGAATATAGCCGCCCTTATTGGTAAACCCGCTCACGGTCGACAACGGATTGGTCAACCTAGGACGACAGGATTGGTAAACCGGAGCCGCCCTATCGACGAAGGTCTAGCTTGGCGCATTCACTGTCGCCGGTAGGCAGATATTCGGGCGACAATCGGGACCAGCGTGCGACGCCGCCAAGCGTGAGACACGTCGGCTACGCCGCAAATCGACACGGTTTGACCGGGCGCAATACCGCACCGATCTTCTAATCTCGGCTTAATTCCGGAGAGAGGCAGATAATTCCGGACGCCACACTGATTGGTAACCTAAGGCCACCCACCACGCGGATTGGTAGCCCACAGGAATAGGTTTGGTAACCCTTATCGAGTGAGGGCCGCTCGTACCTTTCGGCGGGTTCGTTTCAGTTCTAAGCCCGGCTTAATTCTGGACAACGACAGATAATTCTGGACGGCACAGTGGAACTCAACGCGTTGTAAGGATGGCATAGAGAAGCAGTAGCCCTCCAGTCTCGCTACTGGAAAAATTCTGGAAAATGGGTCTGCTTGGCTGGACGCAGAACGTTGTGATTATTCAGCCGGCATTTCTGAAGCTTCTCGAACACAAACAGCTTGCCTTCGCGCACGCTATCTTCGAGCGACTTCGCCTTCGCCAGATGCGCCGCAATCGCGCTGGCCAGCATGCAACCTGTTCCGCGCATCGATATAGCAAGGCGCGGCGTGTCGAAGTGGATGGGTTCATGATCGGAGCGTAACAGAATATCGGCCGATCGGGGACCCGACGCGTGCCCACCCTTGATCAGCAGGGCCTGAGGGCCGACGGCCTGCAGTCTTTGTCCTTGTTGGAGCGCACCGTCCTCATCCGAAGCCGGTTCGGAACCAGTAAGGAGCGCCAGTTCAGGAAGGTTGGGCGTGACAATGCAGCAAAGCGGCATCAAATCGCGCTTCATGGCAGCGATAGCGCCTGCTTCCAGAAGTGCGCGGCCTGAGGTGGAGGCCAGCACAGGGTCGAGTACTGCCGGCACTTGCGGAAATTTGCGCAGCACTGCGGCAACGGCAACAATGATCTTGGCAGTCGCCAGCATGCCGATCTTGATTGTGGCTACGTCGTTGGCCTGTAGCGCGGCACACATCTGATTGGCCACCATGCTGGGTGGCGAATGATGGATTTCGATCACGGCGTCGTGCGTTTGCACCGTTAGCGCTGTGACGGCGAGACAGGTGCGCACGCCAACGGCAGAGATCGTCTCGATGTCGCGTGCTATTCCAGCACCCCCGCTGGAATCTGATCCGCCAACGACAAGCACATGCGGTTCTCGTCTCATCGCCATCGGTCCGTCTTTTCGATCCATTCTCGCGTGCGCGCTTCGGGGTCGAAGCTCAACGTGATGTCCGTGACCACTGCGGCGCTGTTGGCGCCGGCCTCAAAGACGCCGTCGAGGCGGTCGGGGTTGAGGCCGCCGATGGCGACCAATGGGA
>NZ_RZPQ01000820.1:0-2529 GCF_003999135.1 Mesorhizobium sp. M7A.F.Ca.CA.004.06.1.1
CTGCTATTCCTGCACTTCGGCCTCGGTGGTAATCGGCGATGCCGAGATCGAGGCGGCGATCCAGGTCGCAAAGCCCGGCGTGCCGGTGGTCACACCGCCGATGGCGGGCGTGCGCGGGCTGCGTGCGCTGGGCGCAAACAAGCTCAGCATCCTCACTCCCTACACGGTCGAGACATCCAGGCCGATGGCCGCCTATTTCGCGGCGCGCGGCTTCGAGATCGTCAGCTTCACCTGCCTCGGTTTCGAGGACGACCGCGAGATGGCGCGCATCGCACCGGCAACCCTTGTCGATCTTGCGCGGGAAGCGACCGACGCCAGCGCCGATGCGCTGTTCGTGTCCTGCACGGCGCTGCGTAGCGCCCTCGCGCTCACCGGCATGGAAAAGGCGATCGGACGTCCCGTGGTGACCAGCAACCAGGCGACCGCCTGGAACTGCCTGAGATTGTGCGGGGATGAGGCGCCGCATCCTGAGTTCGGGCGGCTGATGACGTTGCCGTTGGTTCAGTAAGACGATGTCCCACATTCACGAGCGACCCCCTCTGGCCTGCCGGCCATCTCCCCCTCGAGGGGGGAGATTAGCTGCTGCCCGGCTTTCGCCAATCACCGACGTGACAGGAAGAACGGCAGCGTCGAAGCTGCCAATCTCCCCCCTCGAGGGGGAGATGGCCGGCAGGCCAGAGGGGGTCGCCCCATGACGCGCGCCGTCGCCCTAGCGGACATCCGTATCGCCCGTGACCGTATCGCTGGCAAAGTCGAGCGCACGCCGACCGTGCTGTCCCCGAGCCTATCCGAACAACTGGGCGTCCCCGTTCACCTCAAGCTCGAACACCGGCAGACCACCGGCAGCTTCAAGCTGCGTGGCGCCTCGAACGCCGTCGCCTCGTTGAACGCCGAACAGAAGGCGCGGGGCGTGGTCGCGGCCTCGACCGGCAATCATGGCCGCGCGCTGGCGCATGCGGCGAAGCTTGAGGGCATGCGCGCCGTAATCTGCATGTCGCGCCTGGTGCCCGGCAACAAGCTCGACGAGATCCGCCGGCTTGGCGCGGAGGTCCGCATTATCGGCGACAGCCAGGACGATGCCCAGCAGGAGGTCGATCGGCTGGTGGCGCAAGAGGGGCTGGTGATGCTGCCGCCCTTCGACCATCCCGACATTATCGCCGGGCAAGGCACGGTCGGGCTTGAGATAATCGGGCAGGTCCCGGATGCCGCCCTCGTTCTGGTCCAACTCTCCGGCGGTGGGCTCGCCTCAGGGGTTGCTACGGCCATCAAAGGCGTCAGCCCCCGGACAAAAGTCATCGGTGTCTCGATGGCGCGTGGCGCGGCGATGAAGGCCAGCCTCGATGCGGGCCAACCGGTATTGGTGGAAGAATTGCCGACGCTGGCGGATTCGCTCGGCGGCGGCATCGGCCTCGACAATCGGCTGACCTTCGCCATGTGCCGCGACCTGCTCGATGATGTCATCCTGCTCAGCGAAGACGAGATCGCCGCCGGAATCCGTCACGCCTATGCGCAGGAGCGCGAAATCGTCGAGGGCGCGGGCGCTGTCGGCATCGCCGCACTGCTGGCCGGCAAGGTCAGGTCGGACGGGCCGGTGGTTGTTCTGCTGTCCGGTCGCAACATCGATATGGACGCGCACCGCACAATCGTTTGCGGCGTAGCGCCATCGCTCAAGGAGCGCGCCGCATGAGCCGGATGACCATCCTTACCGAGAAAGAGTTGCGGGCGATCGTGACACTCGATCTCGATGCCGTCGCCTGCGTCGAAAACGCCTTCCGTGCGCTTGCCACTCTGCCGGTGGCGATGCCGCCGATCCTGCGGCTAGACATTCCCGAGCATCGCGGCGAGGTCGACGTGAAGACCGCCTATGTGCCCGGCATTGACGGTTTCGCCATCAAGATCAGCCCCGGCTTCTTCGACAATCCGAAGCTCGGCCTGCCCAGCGTCAACGGCATGATGGTGCTGCTGTCAGCCAAGACCGGCCTGGTCGAAGCGCTGCTGCTCGACAACGGCTATCTCACGGATATCCGAACCGCTGCTGCCGGCGCCGTCGCCGCCAAACATCTGTCGCGGCAGGACTCGTCCGTTGCCGCGATCTTCGGCGCTGGCGTCCAGGCCGGGCTGCAATTGGAAGCACTCATGCTGGTGCGGCCGATTGCCGAGGCGCGCATCTGGGCACGCGATGCGGCAAAGGCCGAGGCAACCGCCGGAGCCCTGCGCGAAAAGCTCGGCATTCTCGTGCATGCCGAGCCCGACGCGGCAAACGCGGTCGCCGGCGCCGACATCATCGTCACCACGACGCCTTCGACCGAGCCGCTGATCAAGGCCGGCTTCGTTTCCGCAGGGCAGCACATCACCGCGATGGGATCGGACGCCGAGCACAAGAACGAGATCGCGCCGGCAATCCTGCGCATGGCCGATCTCTATGCCGCTGACAGTGGCCGCCAGACAAAGCGGCTGGGTGAGCTGCATCATGCAATCGCGGCGGGCGTGATGGCCGCCGAGGAAGAGGTGACCGAACTCGGCCAGATC
>NZ_RZPQ01000821.1:0-2522 GCF_003999135.1 Mesorhizobium sp. M7A.F.Ca.CA.004.06.1.1
ATCCAGAACACCGCCGCCGTCCTGATTGCGCTGGGTAGCTTGTTCGGTCATGCCGACCTTGCCCGCGCCGACGACGCCAAGCCGGGTGACGAAATTGCCATCGAGGCGATTTCGAAGACCCGCATCGCCTATGTGCTGACCGGTGTGCCGGGCGACGATTCGATCAGCCGCGCCGGGCTCGAGGGGCTGACGCGATTCCTGGTCGAGAAGACGGCGCTGGAACCGGGCGAGCCGGCCGGTGTGGACATCTCCCGGGACGAGCTGTCGTTCTATCCGCTGATCTACTGGCCGATCGATCCGGCCGCACCGATGCCCAGCCAGGCAGCGATCGCCCGCGTCGACGCCTATATGCAGCAAGGCGGCACGGTGCTGTTCGACACCCGCGACCAGTTCGCCAACGGCATCGGCGCCGATTCGACCAGCCCGGCGACGGAGCGGCTGCGCGACATCCTCGGCAATCTCAACGTGCCGCCGCTGGAACCGGTACCGTCCGACCACGTGCTGACCAAATCCTTCTTCATCCTGCCCGAATTCCCCGGCCGCTTCGCCGGCAGCCCGCTCTGGGTCGAGGCCTCGCTCGACGCCAGCAACGCCGAGAACCGGCCGGTGCGTACCGGCGATGGCGTCTCGCCGATCATGATCACCGCCAATGATTTCGCTGGCGCCTGGGCGGTCGACGAGAACGGCGATGCGCTGCTGCCAACCGTGCCGGCTGACCCGATGCAGCGCATCTACGCGCTGCGCGCCGGCGTCAACATCATGATGTACATGCTGACCGGCAACTACAAATCCGACCAGGTGCACGTACCCATACTGCTCGAACGGCTGGGGCAGTAGAATGAGTTTGTTTGGTGCCCTCCGGTCGCGGATAAACCCTCCCCAAAAAGAGGAGGGTAAGGAATGAATTGGTCGATCTCCTTCGAACCGCTGATCTCCTGGCCACTGCTGACCTTGGCGCTGGTGCCGCTGGCGCTGCTTGCGCTGGTCGGCCTGTGGTTTCGCCAGCGCGGTTCGGTCTTCCGCTTCATCGCCCTTCTGGCGCTCGCCGCCGCTTTGTTCAACCCGGTGTTCCTCAACGAGGAGCGCGAGCCGCTGAAAAGCGTTGTCGCCCTCGTCGTCGACCGCAGCCAGAGCCAGGATATCGGCGACCGCACCAAGCAGACCGACGAGGCGTTGGCCGGGCTGCAGCAGCGGCTTGGCCGCTTCAAGCAGTTCGACGTGCGCGTCGTCGAGGCCGGCAAATCCGAGGCCGCCGAGGAACGCACCGAGACACGGCTGTTCGGCGCGCTTGAAGGCGCCTTCCGCGACGTGCCTCCGTCACGGATCGGCGGCGCCATCATGATCACAGATGGCGAGGTCCATGACGCCCCCCCGGGAGCGCCCGATTTCAACGCTCCGCTGCATGCGCTGATAACCGGCAACGATCACGAGAAGGATCGCCGCATACGTTTCGAGAACGCCCCGCGCTTCGGCCTTGTCGGCAAGCCGCTCGACATGACCTACCGCGTCGTCTCGACCGAAAACGAGACCGGCCCGGTCGATGTGCGCGTTTCGGTCAATGGCGAACAGGTCGCGGTCGAGCACGCCACTGTCGGCCAGGCGATGCCGTTGCAGGTCACCATTCCGGGCGCCGGCCGCAACATCGTCGAACTCGCCATCGATCGCGAACCGGGCGAACTGACCGACACCAACAACCGCGCCATCGCGCTCATCGACGGCATTCGCGAGAACTTGCGCGTGCTGCTCGTCTCCGGCGAGCCGCATGCCGGCGAACGCACCTGGCGCAACCTGCTGAAATCCGACGCCTCGGTCGATCTCGTCCATTTCACCATCCTGCGGCCGCCGGAAAAGCAGGACGGCACGCCGATCAACGAATTATCGCTGATCGCCTTCCCGACCCGCGAACTGTTCGTCGAGAAGATCAAGGATTTCGACCTCATCATTTTCGACCGCTACCAGCACCGCGACGTGCTGCCGATCCTCTATTACGACTACATCTCCGAATATGTCGAAAAGGGCGGCGCGCTGCTGATCGCGGCCGGCCCCGAATATGCCGGCGAAAGCTCGATCGCGCGTACGCCGCTGATGTCCGCCCTGCCGGCGATGCCGACCGGCGAGGTGGTCGACAAGGCCTTCTATCCGCGCCTCACCGAACTCGGCCAGCGCCACCCGGTGACGCGTGGGCTGGATGGCTCTGCCACCGAGCCGCCGCACTGGAGCCGCTGGTTCCGCACCATCGGCGTGCAGAATCCCGAAGGCGCAGTGGTGATGAAGGGCGCCGACAACCGGCCGCTGCTGTTGCTCGACCGTAAGGGCGAAGGCCGCGTCGGCATGCTGCTGTCCGATCAGGGCTGGCTGTGGGCGCGCGGCTTCGAGGGCGGCGGCCCGCATGTCCAGCTCTACCGGCGCATCGCCCACTGGCTGATGAAGGAGCCTGAGCTCGAGGAAGAGCGGCTGACCGCCGACGGCCGCGGCATGGTGCTGGAAATCCGCCGCCAGACGATGGCCGACGATCCCGGCCA
>NZ_RZPQ01000822.1:0-2521 GCF_003999135.1 Mesorhizobium sp. M7A.F.Ca.CA.004.06.1.1
CCCTTGAGATGTTCGACCTCGGCATCCGAATGGGCCCGGGCGATAACGTTGATACCGGGATTAGCGGCGCGGGCTCGGAGCACGATCTGACCGGCTTCGAAGGCATTGGGGATGGCAAGGATCAGCCGGCTGGCGCCTTCGGGGTTGGCGGCGGCAAACACTTCGGCATTGGCCGCATTGCCGGCGACGGTCTCGATGCTGTCCGCTTTCAGCCTCGCCAGCGTCTTGTCGGCGTCCTCGATGACCAGGAAGGGCAGTGCCGCGTCTTTCAACGCCGAGCCGACCAGGCCACCGACACGGCCGTAGCCGATCAGGATGGCATGGCCTGTGAGTGCCGTCTTGGGCGGCGGCCCGTCCTCCCTTTTCGCCGTTGCCGCGACAGAGGCCACCTGGCCCGGCTCCGTCGCCGGACCAACCGGTTTTGCTTCGACCGGCGGTGCCGTCCTGGCGGCGCGCCGTTCCAGCCACGGCTTCATCCAGTCGATGGCCAGGAACATCAGCGGGTTGAGGACGATCGACAGGATGGCGCCGGCCAGAATGAGGTCGCGACCTTGTTCGGGCAACAGTTTCAGCCCGACGCCGAGCTCGGCCAGGATGAAGGAGAATTCGCCGATCTGGGCAAGGCTTGCCGAAATCATCAATGCGGTGGCCAGGGGATAGCCGAAGGCAACGACGATGACGAACGCCGCCAGCGATTTGCCGATGATGATGATGGCCAGCGTTGCCAGGATCGGCCAGCCATTGCTGATCAGGCTGAACGGGTCGAACAGCATGCCGACCGAGACGAAGAACAACACGGAAAAGGCATCGCGCAGCGGCAAGGATTCTTCGGCGGCACGGTGACTGAGTTCGGATTCGCTCATGATCATGCCGGCGAAGAATGCGCCCAGCGCCAGTGAGACCCCAAACAGTTTGGCCGCGCCAAAGGCGACGCCGAGCGCTATGGCAAGCACCGCCAGCCGGAAGAGCTCGCGCGAGCCGGTGTGGGCGACATAGTGCAGGATCCAGGGGATGACCCGGCGGCCGACCACCAGCATGACGACGACGAAGGCGGCGACCTTGGCCAGCGTGATGCCGACGACGCCCCAGATGCCGTAGCTGGCCGGCAGCGACAGCAGCCCGCTTGCATGGGCGTCGGTCTGCTCCTGGCCGCCGAGCACGCCGGCCAGCGCCGGCAGCAGCACCAGCGCCAGCACCATGGCCAGGTCCTCGACGATCAGCCAGCCGACAGCGATGCGGCCGCGCTCGGTCTCGATCATCCGCCGCTCTTGCAGAGCGCGCAGCAGCACGACCGTCGAGGCGACCGATAGTGCCAGGCCGAACACCAGTCCCGCGCCCATTGACCAGCCGAGCATCCACGACAACCCGGCACCGAGTGCGGTGGCAAAGCCGATCTGGACGACGGCGCCCGGCACGGCTATGGCGCGCACCGACAGAAGATCCTTCAATGAGAAGTGCAACCCGACGCCGAACATCAGGAGGATGACGCCGATTTCGGCCAGTTCGTTGGCAAGGCCGGCATCGGCGACGAAGCCAGGCGTGTTCGGCCCGACCAGCACGCCGGCTACGAGATAACCGACCAGCGGCGGGATACGGAAGCGGTTGGCGAGAGCCCCGAAGACGAAAGCCAGCCCCAGACCGGCGACGATGGTGGCGATAAGGGGCGTGTCATGCGGCATTGTCTATGGAGCGCCTTTCAAAAACAGCGATGTTGGATGAGCGCCGCCCAAAGCCGCCGCCTGTTTTGCAATATGGTGGATGGTATGTCGGCGATGCAACCCGCGAATCCGTGAAATCGACGGCGCTGCCGCAAAAATTTGACCGGCAGCTGAGAAGCTGCCGGCCGGATCGGAATTTGTGCGGTGCTATTCGTCTCGATCCGTCAGGGCCGATCGACAATGATCAGCCTGCCCGCAGCAGGGCCTCGATTTCCGGTATGGCATGGTTGGTCAATGTCTTGGGAATTTCGGCGGTCACCTTGTCCTCGACCTCCTTGTGCAGCTTTTTGCGCATTGTCCCAAGCACCACTGGCGGTGCGACGAGCACGATCTCGTTGAATTCGCCGTCATGCGCGAGCTTGTAGAGCCGGGCGGCGATTTCATCGGCGAAACGCTCCTTGCCGATGCGGTGCCAGTCCGTATCCTCGACTGCGCTGCGGTGTACGGAGGGACCATCATTGTACCGGCCCGGGCTGTCGCTGCCTTGCTCGCGGGTGGGCGGGTTGTCCTGCTGTATTTCCTGCACCACCTCGAGATTCGGATATTTGTTGTCGCCGGCGTTCCTGAGGAAAAGCGCCTTCTCGCCATCGGCCACCATGACCCAGATACCGTGCTTGAGTATGATTGTGTTCATGATGACAGGCTCCTTTTCAGCCGCGTGGTGGCCTTCGGGGCGTTCCGCAGCCGGGGTTTCGATCCGATATGACAGGCCTTTTGAGAACGCGCCCCGAGCCACTAATGTTCCAGTCGGCCGCCGCGTCGGCGTTGGACATTCCGGCTATCCAGAGTTCGCGGCTTTAATC
>NZ_RZPQ01000823.1:0-2504 GCF_003999135.1 Mesorhizobium sp. M7A.F.Ca.CA.004.06.1.1
AGGTTTACGAAATAGCCTGTGGTGCCGGCTATGTCGCTCAATGCCTGGAAACCGGAGGGCACGAACAGGGCGGCGAGCAGCAGCCGGGAGAGCAGGAGCAGCGCGTTGCGGGGCATGTTCACCTCCCTCGGCCGCCGGCCGGCTTCGTCCCGATAGCCCCTATCCTAGCAGAAAACTCCGGCCAGCAGATCGGCGGGCATACACCGATAACGAAAAAGCGGCACGGAAAATTCCGCGCCGCTTTTTGTTCGGCTATTGCCAGTTTTTGGCTCAGCCGCGCTTGGCGTCGATCGAATAGGCGCCGGCGCCCGAGGCAGCCAGCACGAGGAAGCCGCCCGCAATGGCGAGGTTCTTGAGAAACTGGATCATCTGCATCTGGTCGGCCCAACCGGTATGGGCGACCAAACCGGTGGCGACGGTGAAGATCGCCAGCACCCAGGCAACAATCCGGGTCTTGAAGCCGACGAGGATGGCGAGGCCGCCGAGAAGCTCGATCAGGCCGACGACAATGGCCGTTACGGTCGGCAAGGGCAGGCCGAGGGCACCGAAATAGCCCGCCTGCCGGCGATGGCGGTCAGCTTGCCGAAGCCTGAAAGCAGGAAGATGACGGCAAGCAGGACGCGGCCGAGGAGGATGGTGGTCGAGGCATTGGATGCGCCGGAACCGGCGACTGAAGTGTTGATGGACATTGTGGCTCTCCGGGATGGGTTGATACCGGGGAGATAGAGCAAGCCGACTGTTCACCAAAGCCACCAGACTGGCGACACATTGTTCACAGTACTTACGTTCCGTGATCGGGCGGCCTGCGCAAAATTCGCTTCGGGTCACGTCGTGACGGAAGTAAATTCTCCCGTCACGAAATACCGGGCTTTTGGTTGACGCAATTCCGGACCGAAAACCGCAAGACACTTTTCCTGGAATTGACTACCCCGGATGCGTCATGTCCTCCGGCCGCACCAGCCGGTCGTAATCGGCTTCGCTGACCAGCCCGGTGGCGAGCGCTTCCTCGCGCAGCGTGGTGCCCTTCTTGTGCGCGGTCTTGGCGATCTTGGCGGCATTGTCGTAGCCGATGGTCGGCGCCAGCGCCGTCACCAGCATCAGCGAGCGGTCGAGTGCCGCCTTGATGTTGTCTTCGCGGGCCTCGATGCCGACAACGCAATTGTCGGTGAAGGAGACCGAGGCGTCGGAGAGCAACTGCACCGACTGCAGGAAATTGTAGGCCATCAGAGGGTTGTAGACGTTGAGCTCGAAATGACCCTGGCTGCCGGCGAAGGTGAGCGCCGCATTGTTGCCGAACACCTGCACGCAGACCTGCGTCAGCGCCTCGCATTGGGTCGGGTTGACCTTGCCCGGCATGATCGACGAGCCCGGTTCGTTTTCCGGCAGCGACAGCTCGCCGAGGCCCGAACGCGGGCCGGAACCGAGGAAACGGATGTCGTTGGCGATCTTGAACAGTGCGGCGGCCGCCGCATTGATGGCGCCGTGCGAAAACACCATGGAATCATGGGCCGCCAGCGCCTCGAATTTGTTCGGCGCGGTGACGAAGGCGATGCCCGTAATGCTGGCGATGCGATCCGCCACCCTTTCGGCGAAGCCGACCGGCGCGTTGAGGCCGGTGCCGACGGCGGTGCCGCCCTGCGCCAGCTCCTGCAGGCCGGGCAATGTCAGCTCGATGCGCTTGATCGACGAGGCGACCTGCGCTGCATAGCCCGAAAACTCCTGGCCAAGCGTTAGCGGGGTGGCGTCCTGTGTGTGCGTGCGGCCGATCTTGATGATGTGATTGAACTCTCTGCTCTTGGCGGCGAGCGCCTTGTGCAGATGCTTCAGCGCCGGCAACAGATCGTGCACGATGCGTTCGGCGCAGGCGATGTGCATGGCCGTCGGATAGGTGTCGTTCGACGACTGGCTCATATTGACGTGATCGTTGGGATGCACCGGCTTCTTGGAACCCATGACGCCGCCCAGCATCTCGATCGCACGGTTGGAGATCACCTCATTGGCGTTCATGTTGGACTGCGTGCCCGAGCCGGTCTGCCAGACCACCAGCGGGAAATGGTCGTCGAGCTTGCCGTCGATGACCTCTTGCGCCGCCTCGACAATCGTCTTGCCGATGGAAAGATCAAGCCGCTTGAGCTCCATGTTGGCTTCGGCCGCCGCCCGCTTGACGATGCCCAGCGCGCGCACGATCGACGCCGGCTGCTTCTCCCAGCCGATCTTGAAATTGCCGAGCGAACGCTGCGCCTGCGCGCCCCAGTACCGGTCGGCGGCAACTTCGATGGGACCGAACGTGTCGGTTTCGGTTCTGGTATTTGCAGCGGTCACGGGTCTCTCCTTGTCGAAGTCGGCAACGGCGTATCGCGTTGCACAAACGGCTTCAAGCGGAGATTGCGGAGGGGATTGATGCAAATCGGTTGAAGGTGATCTCCCCCCTCGAGGGGAGATGTCGCCGAAGGCGACAGAGGGGGTCGGTTCGACCGGGCGTGACCTCTTATCGCCGCCGGAAG
>NZ_RZPQ01000824.1:0-2503 GCF_003999135.1 Mesorhizobium sp. M7A.F.Ca.CA.004.06.1.1
GCCATCGGTGATGCTCTGGCCATAGAGCAGCGGCTTGCCCGGCACCACGTCCTGCCGGCCGGCGACGAGATTGCTCTCGATCATCAGGCCGATGATGCGCTCGTCGCCTGCCGCGACCTGGCCGGCGACATCTGCCGCGACCTTGGGCTGGTTCTCGGGCTTCTTGGCCGAGTTGGCGTGGCTGACATCGATCATCAGCCTGGGCGCAACGCCGATGCGGGCGAGTTCCACAGCGGCGGCTTCGACGCTCGCCACGTCATAGTTGGGCTGAACGCCGCCGCGCAGGATGACGTGGCAGTCCTCGTTGCCCGTGGTCGTGGCGATGCCGCTGCGGCCGCCCTTGGTCACCGCCATGAAATGATGCGGCTGGGCAGCCGATTTCACCGCCTCGGCGGCGATGCGCAGATTGCCGTCGGTGCCGTTCTTGAAGCCGACCGGGCAGGAAAGGCCCGAGGCGAGTTCGCGGTGGATCTGGCTCTCGGTCGTGCGCGCGCCGATCGCGCCCCAGGCGACCAGGTCGGCAATGTATTGCGGCGTGGTCATGTCGAGGAATTCGGTCGCCGCCGGCAGGCCGAGATTGTTGACGGCCGACAGCACGTTGCGCGCCATCCGCAGCCCCTTGTCGATGTTGAAGCTGCCGTCGAGGTCGGGATCGTTGATCAGGCCTTTCCAGCCGACCGTCGTGCGCGGTTTCTCGAAATAGACCCGCATCACGATCTCCAGCCGGTCCGACAGGCTCTCGCGCAGCGCCGCCAGACGGCTGGCATAGTCGACGGCCGCGACCGGATCGTGGATCGAACACGGGCCGACAATGACGAGCAGCCGGTCGTCGGTGCCGTTCAGGATGGCATGGGTTGCGTTGCGCGATGCGCTGACGGTGCGCGTCGCCGTCAAAGTGCGCGGGATCTCCCGCATCACCTCGTCCGGCGTACTCAGTTCTCGGATTTCCTTGACTCGGAGGTCGTCTGTGGTGGTCAACACGGCTTTCTGCTCCTGTCGAGAGCATGATGCCGAAAAGTGTGAAGCGGTTTTCGGACGACATCATGCTCCTCTTTGATTTAGAGGGAACCTGCCGGCTGAAACAAAAAAGCCGCCAGGTATGGCGGCTGTTCGGATCTTGTTGCTGCAATCTTCAGATCGAGCGCAATCCTCCCGCCGCCAGCGAGCTCCTAAAGTACCAATATGTGGCGGTCAGGTTGATCATGAGGTTCATATAGTCGATGCGGAGGCGCTTGTCACGTGCCGTAGATGAGTTGGCGAAATCGCTGGCGAGAGCGCTCCTCTCCCCGTCACTATACGGGGAGAGGATGCCGGCAGGCAGGTGAGGGGCGGCGCTTGCGTCAACGGATAGGACAGGGCCAAAAAGCCCCGACTTCAATCGACCCTCTAACTATCAAAGTCGGCGCTGCCCTCATTGCCCTGCCGGGCATTTCTCCCCGTATAGTGACGGGGAGAAACGGGCCGGCCGCGACGCTGACCCTATTCCGGAGACGACCCCGCAATGCTCTGGTCATAGTCGACCAGCGATCCGGTCATGACGCCGGACTGCGGGCTGACCATGTAGCTGATCAGCCGCGCCAACTGGTCCGGCTTCACCAATTGCCCCATCGGCTGCGCGGCTTCGGCCTTTGCCAGCCAGTCGTCCGGCGCATCGTGCCACTTCTTCTGCACGATGTCCTCGCCCTCCGTGTCCATCCAGCCGGGCAGCACCGCATTGCAGCGGATGCGGTTGTAGCGATAGGCATTGGCGACGTTCTTGGTCAGCGTCATCAGCGCGCCCTTGCTGGTTGAATAGGGCGTCAGGAACGACTGGCCGGTATGCGCCGACATCGACAGCACGTTGACGATCGAGCCGGGTGCCTTCTTTTCCAGGAGATGCGCCACCACGCCTTGCATCAGGAAGAACGGGCCGCGCACATTGGTATCGAAAATCGTATCGAACAGCTCTTCGGAGGTTTCGACCAGAGAACCGCGCGCCGAAGTGGCGGCGGCGTTGACCAGCGCGTTGACGGTGCCGAAATGCGAGATCGCGGTGGCGACCGCGCGCTTGCAGTCCGCCACTTTTGACACGTCGGCGCTGATGAAGATCGCGTCGACGCCCGCCTTCTTGAAATGGGCGACGGCCTTGTCGCCCTTCTCCTGCGATCGGCCGATGAGCGCCAGTGCCCGGCAACCTTCGTCGGCCAGCGCTTCGGCAACGGCAAAGCCGATGCCTTGCGCGCCGCCGGTGACGATGGCGCGCGTCTTCGAATTGCGATCGGCGGATGTGCTCATCGCTCTGCTCCCTGTACCCTAGTTTCCGGTTCTTACTTGTCGAGACGGACGGTCTTGCCGGTCGTTGCTGATTTCAGCGCCGCGTCGGCCAGCTTCAGCGCCACCAGCCCATCCGCACCGCTCGGCGACGCTTTCTTGCCCGAGGTCGCGGCCGTGATGAACGCGGCGATCTCAATAGCGTAGGCGTCGAGATAGCGGGTCATGAAGAAGTCGTGCAGCGGCGGGCGGG
>NZ_RZPQ01000825.1:0-2499 GCF_003999135.1 Mesorhizobium sp. M7A.F.Ca.CA.004.06.1.1
CTCTTCACCAGTTCGTCGTAATTGATGGTGATCGGCTTTTCCTTCTCGTTCTCGATCTTCAGCTGAGGAGCGAGATTGCCCTTCTTGACCGCGTCGGCGTTCCAGTAGGCGAGGTCATGCTCTTCGGCCATCTTCGGACCGATGTCGCCCTGGATGCCAGCCTTTTCCAGGCGTTCCATGACCTTTTCCTGCTCAGAGCAAAGCGAGTCCATCGCCTCCTGCGCCGTCTTGGCGCCCGACGACGCATCGCCGATCGCCTGCCACCAGAGCTGTGCCAGCTTCGGATAGTCCGGAACGTTCGTTCCGGTCGGCGACCACTGAACACGGGCCGGCGAGCGGTAGAACTCGATCAGGCCGCCGAGCTTCGGAGCGCGTTCCGTGAAGCTCTTGTCCTGGATCGTCGACTCGCGGATGAGCGTCAGGCCGACATGGCTCTTCTTCACGTCGACCGTCTTCGACACCACGAACTGCGCATAGAGCCAGGCGGCCTTGGCGCGATCATCAGGCGTGGACTTGAGAAGCGTCCATGAACCCACGTCCTGATAGCCGAGCTTCATGCCGTCCTTCCAGTAGACGCCGTGCGGCGACGGAGCAAAGCGCCATTTCGGCGTGCCGTCCGCGTTCACGACCGGCAGCCCGTCCTTGACGAAGGAGGCGGTGAAGGCGGTGTAAGTGAACATCTGCTGCGCGACCGTGCCTTGCGACGGGACGGGGCCGGATTCGCCGAACGTCATGCCCTGGGCTTCCGGCGGCGCATAGGCCTTCAGCCAATCCAGGTACTTCTGGATCGAATACACGGAAGCCGGGCCATTGGTGTCGCCGCCGCGCGCGACGCACGAGCCGACAGGCTGCGACTTCTCGTTGACCTTGATGCCCCATTCGTCGACCGGAAGACCGTTCGGCAGGCCCTTGTCGCCATTGCCGGCCATGGACAGCCAGGCATCGGTGAACCGCCAGCCGAGCGACGGGTCCTTCTTGCCGTAGTCCATGTGGCCATAGACCTTCTTGCCGTCGATCTCGCGGCCGGTGAAGAACTCGGCGATGTCCTCATAGGCCGACCAGTTGACCGGAACGCCGAGGTCGTAGCCGTACTTGGCCTTGAAATCGGCCTTGTTCTTCTCGTCGTTGAACCAGTCGTAGCGGAACCAGTAGAGATTCGCGAACTGCTGGTCGGGCAGCTGGTAGAGGTCGCCGTCCGGAGCGGTCGTGAACTTGGTGCCGATGAAGTCGGCGAGGTCGAGGTTGGGGTTGGTGACGTCCTTGCCCTCATTCGCCATCCACTTGGTCAGGCTGCGCGCCTGCTGGTAGCGCCAGTGCGTGCCGATCAGGTCGGAGTCGTTGACGTAGGCGTCATAGATATTCTCGCCCGACTGCATCTGCGTCTGCAGCTTTTCGACGACATCGCCTTCGCCGATCAGGTCGTGGGTGATCTTGATGCCGGTGATCGCGGTGAAAGCGGGCGCCAGAACCTTGGACTCATAGCTATGCGTATCGATGGTCTCGGAGACCACCTTGATGTCCATGCCGGCGAAAGGCTTCGCCGCATCGATGAACCATTGCAGCTCGGCTTCCTGGCCGGCGCGATCGAGCGTCGACAAGTCCTTGATTTCGGTATCGAGGAAGGTCTTGGCTTCGTCCATTCCGGCATAGGCCTGGCCTGCTCCCCAGAGCAGGACAAGCGCAGTCGTTGATGTTAAAAATTGCCTTCGCATTTCGTTTCCTCCACTTTTCAAGTTTCAAGTGCGATCTGGAGCGGTCGTCGGCACGCGGTCGCTCCAACAGTTTCCCCCTCTATACGTAGCGGAACACGCCGACGGCGTAGACTACGGAGAGAGCGAGAGCCCACCACAGGTTGGGTCCGACAAGACCCAGCCAAGCGAGATGGATAAAGGCGCTGCCGAGCAGCGAAACGAAGAGGCGGTCGCCGCGCGTCGTCTCGAAGCGCAGGACGCCGACCCGGGGATTGCCGCCGGGCGAGGCGTATTCCCAGACCGCCATGCCACAGAGCAGCACCAGGATCGTGATGAAAAAGATCGCCGTTGGCAGCGTCCATGCCATCCAGGTGAGGTTCATGGTCATACCCTCCCCAGGGCGAAGCCCTTGGCGATGGTGTTGCGGATGAACTCGTGCGTTTGTTTCATCACACCCTCCCTAGGGCAAAGCCCTTGGCGATGTAGTTGCGGACGAACCAGATCACGAGCGCGCCTGGAAGGATGGTGAGCACGCCGGCGGCGGCGAGCACGCCCCAGTCGAGCCCGGAGGCCGAGACCGTGCGCGTCATGATCGCCGCGATCGGCTTGGCGGCGGTCGTGGTCAAGGTGCGCGCGATCAGCAGCTCGACCCATGAGAACATGAAGCAGAAGAAGCAGGCCACGCCGACGCCGCTGGCGATCAGCGGCATGAAGATTTTTAGGAAGAAGCGCGGGAAGGAGTAGCCATCGATATAGGCGGTCTCATCGATCTCCTTCGGCACGCCGGACATGAAACCCTCGAGGATCC
>NZ_RZPQ01000826.1:0-2494 GCF_003999135.1 Mesorhizobium sp. M7A.F.Ca.CA.004.06.1.1
CTCCATATCCTGCCCTTCACTGGCCAGTTGGCCAGTCATGGGGGCCACGATGCCGATCTTGATGTCGGCAGCCGCGGCCATCGTGGTCAGAGCCAGCCCGGCAAGGGCGGTGGCGCAAGTTAGCCTCTTGAAGGAAACAACCATCAATTCTCTCCATTTTCCCCTGTTGGTGCATCCAGGCGGCGTGCCCGAAATGCATTGTTTCGCCCTCGGTTAGCTGCGGAGCGGTTATGTTGAGCAAGATCGCCAGCCGGCCACACGATTGTCACCGGCAAGGACTGACCCGGCAGATCAGTGACTGCCGCTTGAAGCCCGGGCATAGGCTCCCTGATAACGGTTCTCCTGGATGCTCTGCATGATCTCGGCCTCGCGGGCTTCCTGCGACCGGACGGCCGCCAGCAAGGCCGCGGCACCGTCGATTGGAAATGCCACGACGCCATCCTCGTCGCCGACGACGATGTCGCCAGGACCGACGACCATGCCGCCTATGCAGACGGGAACATTTATGGCTCCCGGACCATCCTTGTAAGGTCCGAGATGGATGGCCGACCGCGCGAAACATGGGAACGGATTGCGGCCGATGGCACCGGCATCGCGAATGGCGCCGTCGATGACAATGCCTGCGGCGCCACGCGAAGCCGCGACACTTGTCATGATTTCGCCGACCAGCGCGCGCCCCTCATAGCCACCGCCGTCCACGACAATGACGTCGCCGGGCTGTAGCAGATCGAGCGCACGATGGATGAACTGGTTGTCGCCGGGGCGGGTCCTGACCGTCAGCGCCCTCCCCGCCATGACGCCGCTCACCCGATGAAACGGCCGTAACCCGACAGCCCCGGGGACACGAGCGAGATTGTCACTGATCAACGGCGTCGCAAGGGCGCGGAACGCGTCGATCAGTTCGCTTTCCTGAGATCCATCCGCCATCGCCTACACTCCTCGCCGTCGTCGCTTTATGAATATAGTATCCAATCACAATTAATTCAGTGGAGTCAACCGGCTTAAGATGGTTGGCAGAAAAAAGCCAAAAGCGGCTTAGAAACGGCAAACGGCTGCGGAACCGACCCAACAGATCCACTTATCCGGGGCTTGCAATGGCGTCGAAGTTCAAGATAGATTGGATAACATATCCATAAATGCGCAATTGTGAAAAAGGGATTGGGTTGTGAAGCACGCAGGAAAAGTCGTGATCGTCACCGGGGCGGCACGAGGCCTGGGCCTTGCCTGCGCCGAGCGCTTTCATGCCGATGGCGCCAAGGTGGTGCTTGTCGACATACAGGCCGATCGCGGGCGCGAGCATGCCGAACGTCTGGGCGAGCGTGCCGCCTGGCTATCGGCGGATCTCTCCGAATGCACGCAGGAAATGGCAGCCGATATTGTTGCCAAGGCCACGGAGCGATTCGGCGGCGTCGACGTCCTCATCAACAATGCCGGCATCATCCATCTGGACGATTTCGTCGACTTCCCCGAGGAGGCGTTCGACCTGGTTCAGCGGGTCAATCTCAAGGCGCCCTTCCTGCTCGGGCAGGCCGCGGCAAGAGCCATGATCGCACAGGGACGCGGCGGCTCGATCATCAACATGTCCTCGATCAACGCCATTCTGGCCATCCCCAATTCCGTCGCCTATGCCGTGTCCAAGGGCGGCATCAAGCAATTGACCGCGGTGATGGCCGTCGGACTGATCCCGTACAATATCCGCGTCAATGCCATCGGCCCCGGCACCATCCTGACCGACATGGTCAAGAGCTCGGTCATGGCCAGCGAAGCGCAGCGCCAGACCATCCTGTCGCGCACGCCGAGCGGCCGCTGTGGCGAGCCATCGGAGATTGCCAGCGTCGCTTCCTTCCTGGCCAGCGACGACGCTTCATACATTGTCGGCCAGACCATCTATCCGGACGGCGGTCGCCTGATCCTGAATTATACGGTGCCGGTGAAGGACTGACCGCCCATGGTTGTCGGTACGCCCCACATCAGCCTTGCGGGATCGGGCGCGCTGCTGCTCGATGGAACGCAGGGGGCTTTCAACGATGCCACCCAGGAACTGGTCTGGGCGGTAGCGAATGCCGCGCTGAGCCTCGAAGGGGTGCGCGAGGCCGTTCCCGGCATGAACAACCTGCTGGTGGTGTTTGACCCGCTCGCCACAGACGCCCACAGCGTCGGAGATCAACTGATGTCGCTCTGGTCCGCCACCGATGCCCACCCGGTGACCGGCACGCATCATACGATTCCCGTTCACTACGGCGGCGCGCGCGGCGAGGATCTCACCGGCTGGGCCGCGCATTGCGGCCTGTCTGTCGACGAGACCGTCAGGCGCCACGCGGCGGCCCGCTACACCGTCGCCGCCATCGGCGCCATGCCGGGTTTTCCCTATCTGTCCGGTCTCGACCCGCGGCTTGCCTGGGCAAGGCGCAGCACGCCTCGCCTCAAAGTTACCGAGGGCGCCGTCATCATTGGTGGCGCGCAGGCGGGTATCATCCCGATGACCGCGCCGTCC
>NZ_RZPQ01000827.1:0-2488 GCF_003999135.1 Mesorhizobium sp. M7A.F.Ca.CA.004.06.1.1
GTAGATATCGACGCCGGACTTGCCCGGATCGAGATCTTCGGTGGCGCGGATAACGATACGCGTCGCGTCCACCTGGTCGACGATGCCGCCGCGGCGGGCGCCGATGGCGGCGCCCGAGTCACGGGCGACGATCGGCTCCATGCCGGTGCCGACGAACGGCGCCTCGGCGCGCACCAGCGGCACGGCCTGACGCTGCATGTTCGAGCCCATCAGAGCGCGGTTGGCGTCGTCGTTTTCCAGGAACGGGATCAGGGCCGCGGCCACCGACACCATCTGCTTGGGCGACACGTCCATCAGATCGACGTTTTCGCGCGGCGCCATCATCACTTCGCCGGCGCTGCGGCAAATGACGAATTCGTCGACGAAACCACCGTTCTTGTCGAGCTCGGCGTTGGCCTGCGCGACATGGTGCTTGGCCTCTTCCATCGCGGAGAGATAGACGACGTCATTGGTCAGCTTGCCGTCGACGATCTTGCGGTACGGGCTCTCGATGAAGCCGTATTTGTTGACGCGTGCGAAGGTGGCCAGCGAGTTGATCAGACCGATATTCGGGCCTTCCGGCGTCTCAATCGGGCAGATGCGGCCGTAATGCGTCGGGTGCACGTCGCGCACTTCGAAGCCGGCGCGCTCGCGGGTCAGACCGCCCGGTCCAAGCGCCGAGAGGCGGCGCTTGTGGGTGATCTCCGACAGCGGGTTGGTCTGGTCCATGAACTGCGACAGCTGCGAGGAACCGAAGAACTCGCGCACGGCGGCAGCCGCCGGCTTGGCGTTGATCAGGTCCTGCGGCATGACCGTGTCGATCTCGATCGAGGACATACGCTCCTTGATCGCGCGCTCCATGCGCAGCAGGCCGACGCGGTACTGGTTTTCCATCAGCTCGCCGACCGAACGCACGCGGCGGTTGCCGAGATTGTCGATGTCGTCGATCTCGCCCTTGCCGTCGCGCAGCTCGACCAGCGTCCTGACCACGGCCAGGATGTCGTCCTTGCGCAGCACGCGCACGGTGTCCTCGGCCTTGAGCTCGAGACGCATGTTCATCTTGACGCGGCCGACGGCCGACAGATCGTAGCGCTCACTGTCGAAGAACAGCGAGTTGAACATGGCTTCGGCGGTTTCGAGCGTCGGCGGCTCGCCGGGGCGCATGACACGATAGATGTCGAACAGCGCGTCCTGGCGGCTCTCGTTCTTGTCGACGTTGAGCGTGTTGCGGATATAGGCGCCGACATTGACGTGGTCGATGTCGAGAACCTTGATCTCGTCTTCGCCGGTGCCGAGCAGAACCTTCAGCGTCTTCTCGTCGATCTCGTCGCCGGCCTCGAGGAAGATCTCGCCGGTGGCGTAGTTGACGATGTCCTCGGCCAGATAGTTACCGAGCAGGTCCTCGTCGGTGGCCTTGATCGCCTTCAGACCCTTTTCGCCAAGCGCCCTCGCCTGGCGGGCGGTGATCTTCTTGCCGGCTTCGACGACGACTTCGCCGGTATCGGCATCGACCAGGTCGCCGACGGCCTTGAGGCCGCGGAAACGCTCGACGTTGAACGGAATGCGCCAATGGTCGCCGGCGCGCTTGTAGGTGATCTTGTTGTAGAAGGTCGACAGGATCTCTTCGCCGTCCATACCGAGCGCCATCAGCAGCGACGTCACCGGAATCTTGCGGCGGCGATCGATGCGGGCGTGCACGACGTCCTTGGAATCGAACTCGATGTCGAGCCACGAGCCGCGATAGGGGATGACGCGCGCGGCAAACAGAAGCTTGCCCGACGAGTGCGACTTGCCCTTGTCATGGTCGAAGAAGACGCCCGGCGAGCGGTGCATCTGCGAGACGATGACGCGCTCGGTGCCGTTGACGATGAAGGTGCCGTTCAAGGTCATGAGCGGCATGTCGCCCATGTAGACGTCCTGCTCCTTGATGTCCTTGATGGACTTGGCGCCGGTATCCTCGTCGATATCGAACACGATGAGGCGCAGCGTCACCTTCAGCGGCGCGGCATAGGTGAGGTCGCGCTGACGGCATTCGTCAACGTCGAATTTCGGTCCTTCGAACTCGTACTTCACGAACTCCAGCATCGAGGAGCCGGAAAAATCGGAGATCGGGAAAACCGACTTGAAAACAGCCTGCAGTCCCTCGTCCGGACGCCCGCCCTTGGGCTCCGCCACCATCAGGAATTGATCATAGGATGCCTTCTGAACCTCGATGAGGTTCGGCATCTCCGCAACTTCCGGGATCTTTCCGAAGAACTTGCGTACGCGTCTGCGGCCATTGAAAGTCTGGGTCTGGGCCATCGTCGCTCCTTAGCTCTAAACTCGGGACGAGCCTCGCCGCGGCTCGCCTTGCATTCTGGGCCACCTTGGCGGCAACCCTCTGTCTGTTTTCCCGGCGCCTGTCGGCGGCCGGCTAGAACGGGAGAAAACCCGTTTCCTGAAGGCCGGTTTTCGGCCCTCAGGAAAGAGGTTCTCGTAGATCTCGCGTTACGCGTGCTCCCTCCGGGCG
>NZ_RZPQ01000828.1:0-2486 GCF_003999135.1 Mesorhizobium sp. M7A.F.Ca.CA.004.06.1.1
CAGCCCCACAGATTGCGCTTTATCCGGGCATGCCGGCGTCAGTCATGATCGTCACCGAGGAACGCACCGCGCTCGACTATGTGCTAGGTCCGTTGGTTGTGTCGTTCCACTCCGCCTTTCGCCAGAAATAATAGGAGTTCGCGCCTATTCTTCGCGCTGGCCAACTGGTGAACCGCCGCGTCGAAGCCTCTGCGAGCATCGCTTCGAAGGCGCTTCAGGTCCTCTTGTTGGTGGTCGGCCTCGGGCGCACAACTTCCAAATCAATCTTGTTTGGCAGGTCTGGCCCTGCACTCTTGATAGCGGTGGTCATTCGGTGAGCAGGCGGGATGATGACCATCCGGACGTGTCGTTCAGGCCAGAGCGGCTTCCCGAAAATCAGAAAAAAGACAGCTATCAGGATGATGACCAATCCCGCTGCAAACGCGTTCGCGATGATCTCACCAGGATGCATGCGCTCTCCATGAATGAGTACCCGCCACGCCAAGCGAGCCGTGGCGGGTAATCAACCAACCGACGATGAAGACAATGATCGACGGTCACATTTCCAAATGTGGAAAAGGCTCCGTTGTTTCATGGGTCAGACCTTTGCGCTTCCATGTTGGGCTTTAGTCGGATCCGAGCAAGAAGGTGGTAGCAGTGCCAGCGCGAAGGCCCGTCACTGACCAGCAATGACGGGACCTGCCCCGTCGGGACACTTGGCCCGGGGTCGCAAGCGAAGCTACGAACGATCTTAAGAGGCATTCCCACTGACACCGTCAGCAATCCCCCCGACATGAGGATGATGCCTGCTTGCCGCTGGTTCTCCAGAAGGGTCTTGGCAAGTGCCTCAACTCTGGGGCGCGCGCCCTGATAACCGGGCACGCCGTTCGACGGCACCTACTTGCTACCCGTGCGGCCATTTCAATCGAGGATGCCGGCCGTTCGCAAATTCGCGAGGAGTCTGGCAGGGGCATCATTGCAGCTGATAGAAGACTGCTCGGCCATGCTCAGCGAGCACCAGGCCGCTATTTCGGCAACCAAGGCCTCGCCTCCGTCAATGGACGCCGAAACAAGGTGTCCGTCGTTGCCCATGGCAATTGCAACAGTGCCGTCCGCGCCATATCCGATCGCCGCAATTCTTTGAAATCGCCGGTCGCCGTCGACACGGACGTCGAACAGCACCGAGCCGGCGGTCTTTTCCGCCGCGTCTTCCACGCGATCGGAAAACGGGCGATTCATACTGCCTAGATTTGACAGCGACTGTTCAAACAAGACGAGTTCCACGTACTGCGCATTCATGAAGCGACTATGAGCGCGCGGGAGCAGCCGGCAATCCTGCCGTCGCCATTTCACACAGGAAACCTAAGTTGGGAGGGCAATCGGATTTGACACAGGGCATGTCCTCACCCGAGTTCGTGTCTCCCGAACGTCGCTCCTTGAGTTGAAGGTTGCAACGGCATCGTCGAGGGCCGTGACTATGCCGATGTTCGTCCCTGATTTTCCGTGCCGCACCCGATGAACTATCTCGGATAGCTGGGCGCGATCGGTCGATACGCCAAGCCATTCGCGGGCGTTGCACCGGCCGGCCCCCGGGGTGGCACTCCCAGTGAGGAGGACCCAACCGCCCTCCGCACGAGCGGCAGAAGCGGCCGCTGGTCGAAGATTTCACCAAGAGTTTTGCTGGAGCCTTGCTTTCGCATCGTCAACAAGGACGAAGGCGAGCGCCAAAGTGCAGCCTTTCGGAACTTGGTGGCAGAGACCGGAAGCTTTTATGTAGCTTCGAAGTCTAAATTTAAGCAGTTCGTTCTAGGTTGACCGGTGGGCTTGTTGTCAAGGAAACGCAATTGGGTGGATCGGGCAGAGCAATTTTCAATTTCGAAGGCGCAAGAAAGGCAGTTTTTTCAACGGCCAACTTGCCGGCGGCAATTGCGGTCGCCGTGCTTGTGATTTGCGCGATTCTTGCCGACTTGCAGAACACGAAAGTCTCCGATCAGCTCGCGCGCGCCGAAGTCCAAGCCAAGGTCAATATCATCCGGGCCAAGCTCGAAGGCAATGTAAACGGTAACCTCCAACTCGTTCAGGGCCTGGTCTCGACTGTGGTTACGGAGCCGTATATGGGGCAGCAGAGATTTGCCTCCCTTGCCAGCAACCTGTTCCAACAGAAATCGCAGCTGCGCAACATCGCCGGTGCTCCCGATCTCGTCATCTCACTGATGTATCCCATGGAAGGCAACCAGAAGGCGATCGGGCTCGATTACCGAAAGAGCGAGGCGCAACGAACGGCCGCGCTTCGCGCGCGCGACCTTGGCATTCTTGTGCTGGCAGGTCCCGTCGATCTGGCCCAGGGAGGGCGGGGCTTTGTCGGCCGCATTCCCGTCTTTGTGCCGACGGCGGGCGGCGGCAGCCGCTTCTGGGGCATCATCTCGGCCGTCATCGATGTCCACCAGCTCTACGCGGCAAGTGGCCTGAATGACCCCGGGCTAGACATCGACGTCGCGCTGACGGGG
>NZ_RZPQ01000829.1:0-2480 GCF_003999135.1 Mesorhizobium sp. M7A.F.Ca.CA.004.06.1.1
GTGCTGGGCGCGGCGCGCGCCCAGGTGCATGAAAACTACATCGTCGCCCAGACCAGGGATTCGCTCATCATCGTCGACCAGCATGCGGCGCATGAACGGCTGGTCTACGAGGCGCTGAAGAATGCGCTGCACTCGCGCCCGGTGCCCTCGCAGATGCTGCTTTTGCCCGAGATCATCGACCTGCCGGAAGAGGACGCCGAGCGGCTTGCGCTGCATTCGGAAACGCTGGCCCGCTTCGGTCTCGGCATCGAGCGCTTCGGCCCCGGCGCCGTCGCGGTGCGCGAGACGCCGTCGATGCTGGGCGAGACCAATGTCGGGCAATTGGTGCGCGACCTCGCCGACGAGATCGCCGACAACGACACGGTCGACACGCTGAAGGAGCGGCTGGACAAAATAGCCGCGACCATGGCCTGCCACGGCTCTGTGCGCTCCGGCCGCCTGCTCAAGGCCGAGGAGATGAACGCGCTGCTGCGGCAGATGGAGGCGACGCCCGGTTCGGGCACCTGCAACCACGGCCGCCCAACCTATATCGAACTCAAGCTGGCGGACATCGAACGGCTTTTCGGGCGGCGGTAGCTGCGGACGGATTGCGGGCCATCGCTTCACCGCTCGTAGGTGCCGGTGTTGACCAGCAATGCCGAGACCACCGTTCGCCCGTGGGCGAATGCCGCGCCGGCTCCACGCACCGCTGTTGCCAGAAGCGCGGCGGTCAGCAATAGCGCGCCGCCGCCAGCAGGAGCGGAGGCACGTCATCGAGACCGAGCTTGATCGCCGCCCAGGTCAGACCCCAGATCAGCGACATCACCGCGAAGAAGGCGAGATTGCGAACCACCAGATTCGCCGTTCAGCGCAATCCCTGGCGATCGACGAATATCCGGTGGATGTCGATCCGCTCCGGCAGTTCGATCAGGAACTCGGGATCGCGGTCCAGATGATGGACTTTGGTCGGTTCGCCTTTGGTAAAGGCGGTCATCGCCTGCATGTCGGCCCAATACGAGATGGTTGTGAACCACGTCTCGGCATCGCGGTCCGCGCGCAGCAATTGGACGCCAAGCGCTGTCTTCTCGAGGGGCGGAATACCCTCGGCACGCAGGTATGGCTCATAGGCGTCGGCGATGTCGCGGCGGGTGCGGCCGCGCCAGATGCGCGCGATGGTCGGTTTGGTCGGCATGAGGTTCTCCTTCAGTCAGGCGGACAGCAACTGAGCGTAGCGGACACCGGCTGTGATCAGCCGTGAACACGACCCAGGAAATCATGGACCAGCGGCAGCGCGTCGTCGAAATGTGTCTCGAGCAGCCAGTGACCCGCCCCCTCGATCAGATGCAGTTCCGCATCGGGCAGATCGCGATGATAGGCCCGTGCCGACGCCGCGGGCATATAGCCGTCCTCTGGCCCCCAAACGATCAGCGTGGGCGGATGGTGTTCACGCAAATAAGCCTGGTAGCGCGGAAACCAGGTGAGATTGGCTTCCAGCTTCTCCATCAGACCGACGGCGATCTGCCGACGAACCGGCGTGTTCATCAGTGGCCAGTGAAGGCTCCAGAGATCGGGCGCCACGCGCGTGGCGATGTCGTCAGCCACTTCTCCGATGAACTCGGCCCGGAACCCGTCCTCACTTACCGCGGCCTCGAGCGGACGGTGCTTGTCGGGCGTCTTGTCGGCCCACCAAGCCTTGATCGTGGCGTATTTGGGGCCAAGCACGTCCTCGTAGATGTCGCCGTTCTGGATGATCAGGGCACTGATCCGCTCGGGGTGCGAGATCGAATGCCGGAGTCCTATCTGCGAGCCGTAATCATGCAGCCACAAGGCGTAGCGCTCGAGACCGAATTCATCGGCAAGTTTGGAAAGCACGTCGCAATAGGCGTCGAAATCATAGCCAAAGGCGGCCGGATCTGGTGTGCCACTGTATCCGAAGCCCGGCCAGTCGAATGCAATCGTTCGCCAGCGGTCGGCGAGCGCCGGCATCAGTCGGCGGAATTGGAACGAAGAGCAGGGATAGCCGTGCGGCAACAGCAAGACAGGTGCTTCTGGCGGCCCTGCCTCGCGATAGAAAATGGATAGATCACCCAGTTGCATGCGTCGGTGCGTCGTTGCACCCGGCATTCGGACCTCCGTCGAATAAACACCGGCTAAACGCGTTTGACCGAGGCATCGTTCCCGAATGAGGGAAGCGGACGGCCGGCAATATTCATCTCTTCAAATTCACCACGATGACACCGCCCAGCGCCAGCGCGCCGCCGATTATGCCGAGCAGCGTCGGAACTTCGCCCAGCCAGAAGAAGCCGATCAGCGCGGACATCGGCGAGACCAGATAGAGGAAGTTGGAGGCACGTGCGGCGGGCAGACGCGACAGCGCGGTCGCCCAGGCGGCATAGGCGATCAGGCTGGGCACGATGCCAAGAAAGATGACGGCGCCGAGGCCTGCTGCGTCGGCAACCGCCGCCTGCGAAAAGGCCGACGGCAGGAAGGGTGCCAGGCAT
>NZ_RZPQ01000082.1:0-13126 GCF_003999135.1 Mesorhizobium sp. M7A.F.Ca.CA.004.06.1.1
ATCTGGGCCAGCACGATATAAAGCGCCCAGAAGGCCGGCGCGGAGCTTGGTACCCGCACCACTGCCTACGGCATGGCCATCGCCGCCGTGCTGGTGCTGCCCTTCGGTATCGCGCAGGCGGGATCCGCGCTGCTGTCGCCGTCGATCCTGGTCAGCGCGCTGCTGGTCGGCCTGTTTTCCAGCGCGTTGCCGTTCTTTCTGGAGATGGTGGCGCTGACCCGCATGCCGGCGCGCATCTACGGCACGCTGACCTGCCTGGAGCCGGGGCTGGGTGCACTGGCCGGCTTCCTGTTCCTGCACGAGAGCCTCACCACCACGCAATTGGCCGGGATCGCAGCCGTTGTTGTCGCCGCCTTCGGCACGGCGCTGACATCACGGCCGCCGGTGCCATCGCCGGAGTAGGGTGGCGCGATTCGTCGGCACTGGGTATTTTCGAGTAATCCGAAATTCAACCAGCCCAATCCACGAAATTAAGCCAATCCTTGTCCATGACGGCACTGGAATTGTCACCTGGCGCACAAGTATTTCCGGCTCTGGACAGACCGTGATCTGGTCCCATACGGTGCGTGTCGAAATGAAGACGCGATTGTAGAAAAGGCCGGTTGCCCCTTGCAAAAGAACGTCTTCTCATCGGCGGATCTGCCGCCGCATCTGGATCATCGCGCACGCTTCGCGCTCTGGCAGGACATCCATGTCGCCGAGATATGGTCGGTCGAATACACGATTTCGGAGAGACTGTCGTTCGAAGCCGCGATCGAAGCCACCGCTGTCGGCTCGCTGGTGCTTGGGCAGATGGCCGGGACGATCCGTCATGCCAGCCGCAAGGCGGGCAATATCGCCGCCGACGGTCGCGACGGCTATCTGCTGCTGGTGAACAATGGCGATACGGTGCTCAGCGGCACGCAGATTGGCCGCGATTATCACGTCGGCAAAGGCGAGGCCGCACTGGTCTCGGCTTCGGAAGCGTTGCAGATGACCGGCGGCGACAGCAATGTCTGGGCCAATGTGGTGCTCCCTCGTGCCGTGCTGGAAAATGCCTTCGCTCATATCGAGGATCGGCTGGCGTTGACCGTTGGAGCCGACAATGAGGCGCTCGGCATGCTCAAGCGCTATTGCAGCTTCCTGGAAGCAGGCCCGGCGCTGGTCTCGCCCGACCTCATCGGCCACGCCACCGAAACGATCGTCGACCTGATCGGCCTTGCGACCGGCGCCAAGGGCGAAGCGGCCGAACTGGCGGGCCTGCGCGGCCTGCGCGCGGCAAGGCTGCAAGCCATACTGCAGAAGATGAGGGATAATTTCGCCGATCCCGCCATTTCGGCGCAGGGCGTTGCCGGGCAATTGCGGCTCTCCGTTCGCTATGTCCATGACCTGCTGCAGGAAACCGGGGTGAGCTTTGCCGAGCGCATTCTCGAACTGCGCTTGCAAAGGGCGCATCGCATGCTCCGCGACAGGCACAATGACCGCATGCGGATCAGCGAGATCGCGCTGCTCAGCGGCTTCTCCGACGTCTCCTATTTCAACCGCTGCTTCCGCCGCCGATTCGGCTCGACACCGGGCAGTGCCAGGTAGTCTCGCCGGCCGCCAACCCCGCTGGATACACGACACGCCAATCGACTGAGGCCGAATGGCCACACCAGCCGGGAAAGCGCTGCGATGCTTTCCCCGACAATTCGGGTGCGGCCCAGCCCAAGACGCAGCCAGCGGACAATGCAACACCGGATTTCTCGACAACAGCTGGATCTCCGCAGCTCATTTATGCGGTGGGGAAGCAACATGGGGCAGCAGACAACAATGAAAACTCTTCTTCTCGCAACGGCCTTCATTCTCGCGCCGCTCGGTGTGGCGTGTGCGGCTGATATCAATGAGGTTTCGCCTGTTGCATCCGGCTACGACTGGTCCGGACTCTATGCCGGCGTCGACATCGGCTACGCGGCCGGAAAATCCAATCTGTTCATCGCCGGCGGCGGACTGGGCGGGGCCACCGATCTCAATGTCTCCACCGATCCGAACGGATTTATCGGCGGTGTCCATATCGGCGCCAATTACCAGATGGAGAACAGCTTCGTGATCGGCGCCGAGGCCGACATTGTGTACAGCAATATAGATGGGCTGACGGCCCTCGACGCCGGCGGCGGCGGTGTCACCACGTTGCTCAAGAGCGAACTCAAATGGTCGGGGTCGGCGCGGCTGCGCGCCGGCTATGCTTTCGATCGGACCTTGCCCTACATCACTGCCGGCGTCGCCGCGGCCAAGTATGAACTGATTGCGGTCAGCGCCGGTGGCCCTGCCGCCGAAGTAACGCTCCACAGCGACAGCCATGTCGGCTGGACCGTTGGAGCCGGCATCGAACACGCCTTTACCGACAAGTGGATCGCGCGGGCCGAATACCGCTACTCCGACTTCGGCAGCCAGGACCTCTCGGTGGCAGCCGGTCTGCCTACGGAAACCCATGTCGACCTCCAGACACAGGATATCCGGGTCGGGCTCAGCTACAAGTTCTGATCCGCTGAAGCTGCTGATCTCCCCCTTGAGGGGGGTGAGGGAGTGGTCCGCGCAGCGGACGGAAAGCCAATCGCTTGGCTTTCCGAACGACGAACGCCTGGAGCGAAAGCGAAGGGCCGGGTCCGGCAGGCCAGAGGGGGCGGTCCGGCTGGGCTCGGCCTGCTGTTGCGGATGACGTTGGCGCTTTACGCGCGGCGACCCCCTCTGTCGTCTCCGTGGCGCTTTGTTCTTGATCTCACGGTTAGTGGCACGCGAATAGGCGTCGAGCGGAGCCGCAGGGTCAGCGCCGGGCGAGGGGGGACGGCACAGACATCGGCGATCCTTGATGCTTGTCCATGAAATCCGCGAAGTCCAGAAGGATGCGGGCGGCGGGGCTCATGAACCGGGCAAGTTCCTTATTGTTTGTCTTGTCGTAGATAGACCCTGCCGAGGAAGGCCGGCTCGCCGGAGCGCCGGCCGCCCAATGAGCCTGCCACCAGCACGACAAGCGTCAGCAAGTACGGCAAAGTCATCATGAGATAGACAGGAACGTCGGCGCCTATGGCTTGTAGTCTAGGCACAAGCGCATCCGCGCTTCCGAAAAGAAGCGCACCCCAGAGAGCTCGAGCCGCGTTCCAGCGCGAAAAGATGACGAGCGCAACGGCAATCCAGCCGCGCGACGCGACCATTCCCTCCACCCAGACATGACTTGTGGCGACTGAGAGATAGGCTCCGGCGAGACCACAAAACAGCCCGGATGCCAGGACAGCCCCGAACTGAACCAGTTGCACGTCGATACCCGCGACATCCGCGGCGGCCGGGTTTTCCCCGACGGACCTCAACCTGAGGCCATGTCGGCTTTTGGAAAGCCACCACCAGAGCGCGCCGACCAGGGTCGGCAGCGCCAGCGTAACCGGGTCCTGCACCGCGAAAATGCGGCCGAATGCCGAACCGCGGTCTATCCCGAAGAGGTCGCCAAGTGTGGAAATGCCAGAAAAGGTCTTCTGCACGTAGGGTCGCCCCACGACCCCGGTGATGCCCAGTCCGATTGCGACGACGGCTAGGCCGGCGAGCGTATGATTGGCGCGCAAGGCGACTGTCGATATTCCAAACAGCAGAGCGAGAGCCATCGCGGCCGCTGAGCCGGCGGCAAGACCAACCCAAGGATCGGCTCCGGAAAGCACCGTCATCGCGCCGGTCATGGCACTGACCGCCATGAGCCCTTCCGCTCCAAGATTGAGAACGCCGGCTCTTTCGCAGATAATGAGGCCGAGGCTCGCCAGCAGCAACGGTGCCGCATAGCTCGGAATGATGGCAATCCAGCCGATCAGAAAATCCATGCAACTGCCCCTTCCTAGTTCTTGGGCCGTTTGAGCGAATAGGAGCTGAAGAACTGCGCCATCAAAATCGACATCAGTACCGCGCCTTGCATCAGCACGATCATCGCTTCGGAGATCGAGTAGAAAACCTTCAGGACATTCCCGGCGGTGAACACCGCGCCGAGCGCGAAAGAGATCACGACCACCCACAATGGCTTCGCGCGGGCCAGGTAGGCGATCACGATCGCGCTGAAGAGATAGCCGTTGCCGACGGACTGGTTGAGGCGGTGCTCCGTCCCCGCCACGATCATCATGCCGGCAACGCCTGAGAGAGCGCCGGAGAGCAGCACGAGCCCCACGGCTATGCTGAGCACCGGCAGGCCCGTGGCGAGCGCGGCCTTGGCGTTGAAACCTACAGCATCCGCGTAGAAGCCGACCCGGCTGTGTTCCATGACGAACCAGATGGACAATGCGATAACGGCGACCAGGAAGATTCCGGCATGCAACTGCCCCCATCCCAGAACGGGAAACCAGCTCGCCTCGGGAAAGGTGGCGGTCACGGGAAAGCTGTTGGAAGGGTCTCTCCAGACCCCGAACAGAAGATGCTGCACGAGCAGAAACGCGACGCTTCCCAGCAGCAGGGTCGAAATAACCTCGTTAACGCCCCACTTGAGTTTCAGAAAAAGCGGAATCGCAATCCAGGCGGCTCCCGCAAGCGCTGCCAGAACGAACATCGTCGGCAACCTCAGCACTTCAGGCCCGCTGCCGTTCAGCGCCACCCAGGTTGACGCGATCGCGCCGAGCCATAGCTGGCCCTCCACGCCGATGTTCCAAAACCGCACGCGCATGGCAACGCCGGAGGCGAGGCCGACTAGCACCAACGGTAAAGCGGCCGTCGCCGTCTGGGAGAGGCCGTCCGAGGTCAGAAAAGTTGCAATCAGGAACTCATCCACAAGAGCGCTTGCCGGCACGCCCGCATGCACGAGCAGCACCGCCGAAACCGTCAGCCCGACCAACAGTCCGCCAACATAACTGAGACTGGTCAACAAGAAGCCGGGATTTTGCCTGCGAACAAGGAAAGCTGTGTCAAGCATGGCCTGCTAAAAGGCCTCCTATCCATTCAGGCGTGACGTCGCCGGTCTGACGGCAGCCGACGATCCTTCCTCTGTTCATGACGGCCACCCGATGGGACAGGGACATGACCTCCTGGAGATCCTCGCTGATCAGAAGGCAGGCCGCGCCGGCTTCCACAGCTCCGCGGATCGCCGATCGGACGAACTCGGCCGCTTTCATGTCCAGCCCGCGAGAAGGGGAATGCGCTATGAGAACCTTCAGGCCGTGATCGAGCTCCCGCGCGAGCAACACTTTCTGCGCGTTTCCTCCCGAGAGCAAAGAGGCCGGCCGTTCCGGCGTCGCGCCGCGGATATCGAACGCATCGATGGCCTCGGCGGCCTTCTCGCGCATCGCCCGCCGGCTCAGGAGAAACGGACCGCCGAAGCTACCGCTGGCGACGGTCGTGAGCGCGAGATTGTCGGCAATGGAAAGCTCCCGGATCAACCCGCTGTCAAAGCGGTCGGAGGGGATGACGCGCAAGCCGGCCTCGCGGCGCTGGTCTGGCTTGGCGGTGGATATGTCCTGGCCATCCAGTACGATCGCGCCGGCACCGGCACGGTCGAGTCCGAGAAGGCAGGCAACGAGTTCCTCCTGCCCGTTTCCACCGACGCCGGCGATGCCAAGGATTTCGCCGACATGCAGCTCGAACCCGAGATCGTTCAGGCTTTGCCCGTGAGCGGTCGCCCGTGCGGAAAGCCTTTCCACGCTCAGACACACATCGCCCGGCCGAGATGACGGCCGGCCCGCAACCGTCAAGGCATCGCCGACCATCAGCCGCGCCACCTCCGCTTCGGTGACGTTCGCAACCCGCGCACCGTCAAGCACGGTCTCGCCGTGCCGCATGATCGTTACCCGGTCGCAGAAAGCGGCAACCTCCCGGAACTTGTGCGTGATCAGAACCACGGCGTGACCTTGCCTCGACAATCGCTGGGCAAAAGAGAGAAGCGTGCGCGCTTCCTCGTCGGTCAGCACCGCCGTCGGTTCGTCCATGACCAGAATTCGGGCGCCCAGAAGCATGACCTTGATGATCTCGGCGCGCTGGCGTTCGGCGATCGAAAGGTTCGCTACCAGCTTGTGCGGATCGACGGGCAGGCCGATCTCGCTCGACTTGGCGGAAACGATCGCCGCCGCATCGCTCAGCGTTTTCACAGCAGCCTTGCGACCGAAGCCGAGGAGAACATTTTCGGCAACCGTAAAACTCTCGACCAGCCGGAAATGCTGATGGACCATGCCGAGACCGGCGGCGGCGGCTTCCAGCGGGCTGCGCAAACTGATCGCTTCGCCGTCGATCGATTGGTCGCCCCCGTCAGCTACATAGACGCCGGCCGCCACGTTCATCAAAGTGGACTTGCCTGCACCGTTCTCACCGACGATGGCATGCACCTCTCCCCATTCGAGACAGAAGGACGCATCGCGGAGCGCGGCTTTGCCGTCAAACGACTTGCCTATGCCGCGCATCAACAGAGCCGCCGGCGTGCCCGGCGGTTGTCGCATGTCTCCTGCCTGCGGAAGCGCCGTCGTCATTACTTCGCCGGCATGGTGCCGATGACACCGTCGACGAAATAGTCCATCGACCAGAGCGCCGCATCGTCGACCTTCCCGCCGGCGTCGACAACGATGGTGCCGTCTTGCTTTTTCAGAGGGCCCTGGAACGGATCAAGCTTGCCGGTGATGATCTCCCGCTTTGCTGCCTCGACCTTTGCCTTGGTCTCCTCGGAAACCGAGGGGCCAAAAGGAGCGAGATCGACCACGCCGGCTTCAAGGCCTTCGAAGGCGCCGTATTCCTCGGGTTTCCAGTTGCCGTCGATGATCTCCTTGATCGTCGGCACAAGATATTTCTCCCAGCGGAAGATGACGGAGGTCTGGATCGTCCGCGGCGCGGCATGCGACATGTCGAGCTGAAAGCCTATCGAAGGAACGCCTGCCTTTTCGGCGGCGTCGAGCGCCGAGGTCGCGCTCAGATTCGTGGCGAGCACGTCGGCCTTCTGGTCGAGAATGGCCTGGGCGATCTGCCCTTCCTTCACCGGGTCCCACCAGGAGTTGGCGAAGACCGCGACCGTTTCGATCGTAGGATCGACCGAATGGGCCCCGAGTGCAAAACTGTTGATATCCCAGTTCACCACGCCGACCGGAAAGCCGGCGAGGATGCCGATCTTCTTCGTCTTCGTCGCCTGTCCTGCCGCGATGCCTGCAAGGTACCAACCCTGGTAAGTGCGGGCATAGAAGCTTTCCATGTTGGCCCCATTCTCCGTGCCCGAAGCACTGAGAAACGCCACATTCGGATAGGCTTTGGCCGCTTCGGCCATTGGGGCGCTGTAGCCATAGGTGGTGCCGATTATGATGTTGAAGCCGCGCTTGACGTAGAGATCGATCGCCGCGCGCAGCTTCGTGGTCTCTTCCGGTATGTTCTCCGTCACCGAGACAGGCACCTGTAGCTGTTCCTCCACGGCCTTGCGGCCGGCCTCGAGGGCTTCGTTCCATCCGCCGTCTTGCGCTGAACTTGCATAGATGAACGCGACCTTGGGCGACCCTTCCAGAGTAAAGGCATATGCGCCGGACGCAGCACAGGATGCGAAAACCGTGGCCGCCGCCGCGAACAGGCGAACTGAGCCGGACGGCATCGTGTTGCGCTCTTTCATTTCGTGGTTCCCCTTGTTTTCTTTGTTTTTCTCAGCCGGAAGCATGCCGCGCCCATGCAGCTTCCCTGCACGGTGACGATTGCCGCCGGAGCGTCTTTTTTGATTTGGCAAAAGCGAATTGGCTCTTGTGCAGTGCATAACAGCCGATTACGTTCGTTCATGCAACAAAAATAATCATGCTCATTTTTTGGGCATTTTGCACAGAAATGTGAACGATCAAATGAACACCGATGCTCTGGCATCATTTGTAAAAATCGCGGAACTGCGGTCATTGTCCGCCGCGGCGAAGTTGTACGGCCTGCCCAAATCCACGCTCAGTCTTCGGCTCAAGCAGCTTGAAGACGATCTGAAGGTCGCTCTGTTCGAGCGCTCCGGCCGTGTCCTGTTGCTCACGGAGGCAGGGCAAACCCTGCTCGGGCACGCGCGGCAGATACTGCAAAGCTGCGATACGGCGCGGGCCGCCGTGACGGAACTGAGCGACGACGTGACCGGAACCTTGCGGATCGGCGCCACGGGGGAGTTCGGCACGGCCTACTACACGCAGATGCTCATGGCGTTCAGAAAGCTCTACCCCAAGGTGGAAATCGAACTCACCTTCTTTTCGCCGCACGTTCTCTACGCGCCGGAGAGCCTCGATATGCTCGACGCCGTGATTTCATGGGACGAAGGTATCGAAGGCGGCGAAACGCTCTCCACCGCAAAATTCGCACTCTTTGCCAGCAAGAGTTATGTCGAGCGTGCCGGGATGCCACGAAAACCCGCCGATTTGGCGGAACACCAGGGCATTGTCTATCGCACCTCGGCGGGCCTGCAGCACTGGCGGCTACAGAAAGGTACCGCGCAGGAAAGTATCTTGCCGCGCAGCAACCTGATCGCCAACGAATACTGGACTATCAAGTACTTCGCCGTTGCGGGCGAGGGCATTGCCTATCTACCGCACTTCTTCACCACGATCGAGTGTGAACGCGGCCACCTCATTCCGTTGCTCGACACATGGGAGTCCGCGGAAAAGCGGGTCAGCATCCGCATATCGCGCCCGCACGCTCCGTCGCGTAAGATGACCGCGTTCATGGATGTCTGCGGCCGCTACTTCTCGCCCGGCTTCGTTTTCACGGGGCCGCGCTACTACGTCGAAACAATTTTCGATGCAAGCCAGCAAGAAAAGGGAACAGAAAAATGAAGGTCCTTGAAACCGGCAACGGCGCGCGTGCAATGAAAGGGGGAGGGCTCGACCCGCAGCGTGTCAGCTTCGACAAGATCCCGATCATTGATCTCGAGCCCATGTTCACAGGCGACGAGGCGGCCAAGCGAAAGCTCGCCCAGGAACTGCGCGAGGCCTGCACGGAAGTCGGCTTCCTCTATATCAAGAACCATCACGTTCCGAAGGATGTCATCGATGCCACGTTTGAGGTGGCGGAGGTGTATTTCGCCGAATCCGACGACGTGAAGATGGAGAATCACGTTTCCAATTCAAAGAATAATCGCGGTTATGCGGCAATATTGGAAGAGAATACGGATCCGACCGCGCGCGGAGACCTGCACGAATCCTATGATATTGCGTTGGATGTGCCAGCCGACGATCCGGACGTGAAGGCCGGCAAAGTACTCTACGGTCCCAACCAGTGGCCAGCGGGCAGGCCGGAGTTCCGAACGGCACTGGAAGCCTACCATGCCGAGATGCTGACGCTGAGTGGCCACCTGCTCCATGCCTTTGCTCTGGCTCTGGGGTTGGAGGAGACATATTTCGACCTGCTGGTCGGCAAGCCGCTCGCAACTTTGCGGGTGCTCCACTATCCACCGCAGTTTGGCGAGATCGATGACCGACAGATCGGCATTGGGGCGCATTCGGACTATGAGTGCTTCACGATCCTGGCCCAGAAGGATGGTATTTCAGCCTTGCAGGTACTGAATGCAACAGGCGAGTGGATTGCGGCCGATCCCGTCCCCGGCTGCTTCGTCGTCAATGTGGGAGATCAGATGGCGCGTTGGACCAATGACCTTTTCGCCTCGACCGTCCACCGCGCGGTGAACCGTTCCGGCAAAGAACGCTATTCGATCCCGTTCTTCTTCGGTCCAAACTATGATGCCGTGATCGAGGTGCTTCCCAGTTGCGTTGATGAGGATCATCCTGCGAAGTACCCCCCGATCACGTCGGGCGAATACGTCAACGGCCGCTTCAAGGCGACATTTGCGCACTATGCCGCGCAAAGCGAGGCCGGCGCCGAAACCGCGGCTTAAGCGGATAATCCCGTCATGCGCGGCCGCTCCTGTGGCCGCGCATCGCGTACCCGCCGTCCGTTGACCGAGATCAATATGATAGCACCCGCGATGGGTAGCGTCGGGTTAACTGGTTAGCCATGGAGTCACCAGAAGAACCCATTTCGGTTTGACGGTGGATGTGGCTAATTTTTCGGCTTTGAGGGCTTCGTGGAGCGCGGTCTTGCCGATTTGGGCTTTGAGCAGCAACGGAGCAGAAAACCTGCATAAGGAAGTCACGGCTCGTCGTCCGGGTCAGCGGTTTTCGGATCGCGTGGCGGGCCTCGGTTTCGGCTATGGCCGCGGCAAGGCACAGCCAGTCGGCGATGCTGAGGGGGTAATGTTTTCAGGGGGCATTTTGCCGGTGCCAAAATGGATGTCGCTCATGGTCTTACCCCTTGATGGTTGCGCGAGTGCTGAAGGTGAAAGTGTGGAGGGAGCACCACCGCCCGAAGCTGCGGCCTGGCCTCCCCACAAGGGGACCCTCAAGGGGGAGATCGGCCACCGCCCTTAAATCAGCTTCTCCAGCGTGATCGGCAAATCCCGCACGCGTTTTCCCGTCGCATGGAACACCGCGTTGGCAATCGCCGGCGCCACGCCGACAATGGCCAGTTCGCCAACGCCCTTGCCGCCGAGCACCGAGGAATGCAGGTCGGGGATGCCGACCGAGATCACCTCGATGTCGGGGATGTCGGCATTGGTCGGCACGAGATAGTCGGCGAGGTTGTCATTGACGATGCGGCCGTGGCGGCGGTCGACGATGCCTTCTTCCAATAGCGCCTGGCCGATGCCCATGATGATGCCGCCCTTCCATTGGCTTTCGGCAAGTTTCGGGTTGTAGAGCCGCCCCGAATCCAGCGCCGACACCACACGCGATACACGCACCGTGCCGAAGTCCTCGTCGACGCGCACCTCGATGAAATGCGCGCACCAGGAGTGGCGGGAATAGTCGCCCTCGGTGTGAGGCAGCGCCATGGCGATGGTGGTGTAGTTCTTGTAGCGCTCCTCTGGCGTCGAGTTTTCCGGCATGGTGTCGCCGGTGGCTTCGATGTGGTCGCGGCCGACGCTTTTGAGCAGTTCGGCGATCGAGACATCGGGGCCGTCGCCGCGCGGCGAAGCGATGCGGCCATTGGCGACGACCAGCGTGTTGGCCTGCAGCGCGTGGAAAGGCGACCGCGGATCGCTGATGGCAAGGCCCACCAACTGGTCGAGCGCTGAGCTCGCGGCCTTGTATACGGCGCCGGTCATGACGCCGGCCAGGCGCGAGCCGCCGGTGACGCCGGCGCGCGGAAAGCGGGAGTCGCCGAGTTTCACCACCACGTCGTCAGCTCGCACGCCGACCGTTTCAGCGGCGGTCTGCGCCAGGATTGTGTAGGTTCCTTGACCCATGTCGATCGACGAGCTTTCGACCTCGACCGAGCCGTCGGCCAGGATACGCACGATCGCCTCGCCATAGGCGCGCCGAACCGGATAGGTGCCAGCCGCGACGCCCCAGCCGATCAGCTGGTTGCCGTCGCGCATCGAGCGCGGTTCGGGCGAGCGCCTGGCCCAGCCGAAGCGCTCCGCACCTGCGGCAAAAGCCTCGCGTAACTGCCGGGTAGACCAAGCCTTTTTGGCATGCGGATCCTGCTCGGCATAGTTCCGGAGCCGGATTTCCAGCGGGTCGATGCCGACCTCGTAAGCGAGCTCGTCGATGGCGCTTTCGATGCCGAAGGCCGAGGGGTTTTCGCCCGGCGCGCGCATAGCGCCAGGCACCACCGAATTGACCCGCACGACATTCTGCTTCGAGGAGAAATTCGGCGTCGCATACATGATCGAGGTAACCGATCCCAGCGGCTCGACCCACATGCCGTCGATGGATGTCTCATTGACGCCGCGATGCACGATCGATTGGATGTTTCCTTGCGCATCGGCGCCGATCGTCACCGTCTGGCGCGTCGCGGCGCGGCCACCATAGCCGGTAAAGGTCTGCGGCCGCGTCATCACCAGGCGCACCGGCCGGCCGAGCATTTTGGCGGCACATGCGGCCACCGCGCCATGGCTCAGCGCCAGCGCCTTGGAGCCGAAGCCGCCGCCAATATAGGGCGAGACCAGCCGCACATTCTCGAACGGCACGTCGAACCATTCGGCATAGGTGCGGGCCATCCCGTCCAGCCATTGGCTCGGCTCCCACACGGTGAGCTTGTCGCCCTCCCAGCGGGCGATCAGGCCATGCGGCTCCATCGGCGCCTGGTATTCGCGCGGCGTGTTGTAGGCGGCGCAGATGCGGACCGGTGCCGAGGCGAACGCACCTTGCGCATCGCCCCATTCCTTGGTCATGGCGTCGATCGGGATGCCGTCGCCGGCCTTGCCGTCGCTGAGGTCGACGATGGAAGGCGTCTCGTCATAGCTGACCTTGACCAGGGCCGCCGCCGCGACCGCCTGTTCGAAGGTCTCGGCGACGACAGCGGCGACATGCTGGCCCGAAAAGGTGATGTCGCGCGCGAGCGGGCAATAGGGTTTGTCGGGCGGCGGCGTGCCGAACCAGTCCGCCGCGGTTTTCAGGCTGATGATGGTGTCCGGCGTCAGCACCTGCAGTACGCCGGGCGCCGCCTCGGCCGCCTTGGTGTCGATCGCGCGCACCTTGCCGGATGCAATCGTGCTCTCGACCAGCACGGCGTAGGCGAGGCCTTCGAGCTGCTGCTCGACGGCGTATTTCGCCGCACCACTGATCTTGGCCGGGCCGTCGACGCGCGACAGCCGGCCGCCGACGGCTTCGGCAAAAGCGCCGTCGGACGCATCACCATGCCTGATGTTGTGAACGGTCATGCCGTCTCTCCCAATTTGAGGATGGCGCGGGCGACGACGCGCGGCGCCAGTTCGACCTTGTAGTGGTTGGCGCCATGGTCGACGGCACCTTCGACGGCGAGCAGGCTGGCGGCGCGGACCGCGTCCGGCTCCAATACCTTGCCCTTCAGCGCGTCTTCCACGGCCCGCGCACGCCACGGCTTGGTCGCGACGCCGCCGAGCGCCACGTGCAAATCGCGGATCGTTCGGCCGTCAGCCTCGAATTCGATGCCGACCGCCGCACTGGCCGCGGCGAACTCGTAGGACTGCCGGTCGCGGATCTTCAGGTAGGTCGAACGCCGGGTAGCGGCCGAGCCGGGGATCTCGATGGCGGTGATCATCTCGCCCGGTTCGATCGCATGTTCTTTTTCCGGCGTGTTGCCGGGCAGCAGGAAAAAGTCGTCGACCGGGATCTGGCGCTCGCCCAGATGCACGATCGCATCGAAGGCGACCAGCGCCACGGCGAGGTCGCCCGGATACATGGCGATGCAG
>NZ_RZPQ01000830.1:0-2479 GCF_003999135.1 Mesorhizobium sp. M7A.F.Ca.CA.004.06.1.1
ATCCGGGATGAAGCCGGAGCTGAGCGCCTTGAAGCCATCGGGTAGCGGCCCCACCGAGGATCCGCCGCCCAGCAGGGCCTGGCAGATGCCGCGGAAGATCAGCATGCCGGCCAGCGTGACGATGAAGCTCGGTATTCGGTGATAGGCGATCCAATAGCCTTGCGCCGCACCGATCGCGCCGCCCACGATCAGGCAGATGATCGAAACCACCAGCGGGTTGCTGAACGGACCAAGCGGCCAGATGACCATCATCATCGCCGCCAAGGCGCCGATGAAGCCAGCGACCGAGCCAACGCTTAGATCGATATGGCCGGAGACGATCACCAGCAGCATGCCCAGCGCCATCACGATGATGAACGAGTTCTGCTGCACCAGGTTGCTCAGGTTCACCGGCTTGAACAGCGTTCCGTTCGTGGTGAACTGGAAGAACACCATGATGGCGATCAGCGCCAGGATCAGGCCGTATTCGCGCAGGTTCGTCGTCAGCGCCGAGACGGCAATGCGTGGGCGCTGCTCTTCGGCGACGTTGCCCTGCGGGGCGGGGGCGCTTTCGGTGCTCATGCTGCTTTTCCTTCTCCACGAACGATGGCGCGCATTATTTTTTCCTGGCTTGCTTCCGCGGCGGGCATTTCGCCCACGATGCGCCCTTCGTTCATGACGTAGATGCGGTCGGTGATGCCAAGCAATTCCGGCATTTCCGACGAGATGACGACGATCGCCTTACCCTCAGCCGCGAGACGGGCGATGATCGTATAGATTTCGTACTTGGCGCCGACATCGATGCCGCGCGTCGGCTCGTCGAGGATCAGCACGTCCGGGTCGGCGAACAGCCATTTCGACAACACCACTTTCTGCTGGTTGCCGCCGGAGAGATTGCCGGTCATCTGATAGACGCTGGAAGCGCGGATATTGGTCTTCTTGCGATAGTCGTTGGCAACGGCGAGCTCGCGCATGTCGTCGATCACGCTGTGGCGCGAGACGCCGCCAAGATTGGCCAGCGTGATGTTGTGCTTGATATGGTCGATGAGGTTGAGACCGTAGGTCTTGCGGTCCTCTGTGACGTAGGCGATGCCGTGTTGGACCGCCTTGCTCACCGAGGAAACGTCGACCGGCTTGCCCTTGAGCAGCACCTCGCCGGAGATGCGGCGGCCGTAGGAGCGGCCGAACAGGCTCATGGCGAATTCGGTGCGGCCAGCGCCCATCAGCCCGGCAATGCCCACCACTTCGCCCTTGCGCACGTTGATGTCGATGCCCTTGATCACCTGCCGCTCGGCATGGATCGGGTGATAGACCGACCAGTTCTTCACTTCGAACACGACCTCGCCGATGTCAGGCTCGCGCGGCGGATAGCGGTCGTCGAGTGAGCGGCCGACCATCGAAGTGATGATGCGGTCTTCAGAGATGTCCTTCTTGGCCAGCGTCTCGATGGTGCGCCCGTCACGGATCACCGTCACCTTGTCTGCGACCCGGTTCACCTCGTTGAGCTTGTGCGAGATCAGGATCGAGGTCATGCCCTGCCGCTTGAATTCGAGCAGAAGGTCGAGCAGCGCCTGGCTGTCCTTTTCGCTGAGCGACGCCGTCGGCTCGTCGAGGATCAGGAGCTTGACTTCCTTGCTCAACGCCTTGGCGATCTCGACCAGCTGCTGCTTGCCGACGCCGATATTGGTGATCAGCGTCTTGGGGTCCTCCTTGAGGCCCACCTTCTTCAACAGGGCGCTGGTGCGCGCCTCGTTGGAATTCCAGTCGATGATGCCGTATCTGGCGTGCTCGTTGCCGAGGAAGATGTTTTCGGCGATCGACAGCATCGGCACCAGCGCAAGTTCCTGGTGGATGATGACGATGCCCTTGCGCTCGCTGTCATGGATGCCTTTGAACTGGCATTCCCCGCCGTTAAAGATGATCTGGCCGTCATAGGTTCCTGAGGGATAGACGCCCGACAGCACCTTCATCAGCGTCGACTTGCCGGCGCCGTTCTCGCCGACCACGGCATGAATCTCGCCTTCCTCGACGCTGAGGTTGACGTTCGACAGCGCCTTCACGCCGGGGAACGTCTTGGTGATGTCGCGCATCTCCAAAATCGTCGAGGCCATGGGACAACCGCTCCTTGAGAGGTCGGCAAACATTGCCGGCGAGGTCGGCGACAATACCGGGCTCGCTGGTGAACGAAAAGGGGCCCTGCGTTGCGCAGGACCCCTGACTTTGGAACCGGGGTTACTTCAGTTCGTCGGCCTTGATGTAGCCGGAGTCGACGACCAGTGCCTGGTAGTTCGACTTGTCGACCTCATGCGGCGTCAACAGGATCGAGGGAACGACCTTGACGTCGTTGTTGTAGGTCTTTTCATCGAGGCCGTCCGGCTTGCCGCCCGAGAGCACCTTGTCGACGAGTTCGACGGTGGCCTTGGCCAGTTCGCGGGTGTCCTTGAACACGGGCGAGCAGTACTCGACCGTGTTCAAGGACACCCGCGAACTGGCCAAGGCC
>NZ_RZPQ01000831.1:0-2476 GCF_003999135.1 Mesorhizobium sp. M7A.F.Ca.CA.004.06.1.1
AACGACGTGCCCGAACCGGTGTTGGTCAGCGTACCGGTGCCGAAGCTTGCGGTGCCGGCCAGGTTCTGCAGGTCGATGCCGCTGCCGGAAGCGAAAGTCGCACTTGTCGAGGCGAAGTTGATACCGGCCGTGATGCCGTCGAGCGCCACCGCCTGCGCGTTGGTGGCGTTGATCGTGCCGGTCGTGACATTGACCGTGCCGCCGCCGCTGGCGCTGAACGCCGTCGCGCCCGATGTGGTGATGTCCAGATCGGCGAAGGTGACCGTAGAGCCAGCGTTGTTGGTAAGCGAGGCACCATTGCCGTTGACTGTGACCTTGTCGGTGAAGTTGATCGTGCCGCCGGTGCGGTTGGCGATCGAGATGCCGCCGCCGGTCAGCGTGCCCGCCGGTCCGCTGTTGGGCAAGGTGCCGCGCGTGACCGTGATGTTGCCGGCGCCGCCATCGACGTCGAGCAGCGTGCCGGCGACGTTGACGTTGTTGTCCGTGATCGACAAATTGGTGTCGAGGCCGGCGACCTTGAACGCCGTCTGGCCGGTGGCGACATTGCTGACCGTGACGCCCTGGATAACGATGCCGCCGACATTGCTGAAGCCGCCGGCATTCTGGTCGATGGTGAAGACCGAACCGCTGCCGCCGGTGAAGTCGAACGCGGTGTCGCGCACCTGGTTGCTGCCGAGCAGCTGCAACGTATCGCCGCCCGTGCTCTTGACCACGCCCTCATTGCCGGTGACGTTGCCGCCGGTGGCGCCGAGATTGCCCTGGACATTGATCGGCTGGATGGTGCCGGAGGTGATGATCGAACTGCCGTTGCCGAAGCCGGTGATCGACTGGCCCGAATCGAGCGTGAACGGCGTGGCGCTCAGATCGACCGTGCCGACAAAGGCGAAGGTCAGTGTGCCGGTCATGGCATCGGCCTGAGCGGCCGTGACCGTGGTCACCGCGGCGCTGAGCCCGTTGGTGCCGGCAGCGATCACGCCACCGTCCTGGGAAATCATGACGACCCCGCCGACCGCGCTGGCCAGATTGGCGCTGCCGGTGAAGGCGACATCATCGAAATCATAATTGCCGAGCGTCGGATCGAGCCCGATCGTGTTGACCGTGTAGCCGCCACTGGCCGCTGTGATCGAGGATTGCAGCACAGTCGCGTCGCCGTCGCCGAAGGTGAAGTTGGCGTTGGCCGACGTCGCCGTCGTGCCGCCCGACGACAGTTCGACGCCGACACCAGCATTGGAAATGCTGGAGCCCTGCAGAAAGGTGATGGTCTTGTTGCCCGTCGTCGATGACAGGTCGATGCCGCGCGAGGTGAGGTCGCCGGTGCCGGTGATCGTTGTCACGCCGAAATCGGCCGTGGTCGATGAACCGCTGAAGTCGATGCCGGTCTGGTTGGCGCCGGAGCCCATCGTCACATTGGTTGTTCCAAATGTGACATCGGCATTGGTCAGGGCGAAGTTGATGCCGGCTGGACCGACGGTCGAACCCATCGTCACGCTGGTGGTGCCGAAGGTGACGGCGCCGGCATTGTTGGTGATGTCGATGCCATTGCCCGTGGCACCCGACACGGTCACCGCCCCGAAGGTCGCCGATGCGGTGCTGGCGACATTGGCGACGGCCAGGCCGGTGGCAGTGGCGCCGGTGATCGACAGCGGAGCTGTGACGTTCAGCGTCGCGGTTCCGGCAAGGCCGGTGACGACGGCGCCACCGCCGCCCGTCGCAGACAGCGTCGAGCCGATGAAGCTGATCGCGCCGCCGACCGGGGGCAGCGTCGAGCCGATCGCGAAAAGATTGCCGGTGCCGGTCGAGGTGACGCTGCCGCTGAAGGTCACCGAGCCGCCAGTGGTGCCGTCGACCTTGACCGCTATGCCTGGCACGGTTGCCGAGCTGGAGATGTTGGCCGCCACACCGATTGTCGCGCTGCCACCGGAAACGACGACACCGTCGCCAGTGCCCGAATTGGCGATGGCGCCACCGAGGATCGCGATCGAGCCGGTGTTGTTGGTCAGGCTGACATCGGTGCCCGCGACATTGGTCGTCACCAGATTGGTGATGGTGAAGGTCGATGACGAAGCGTTGATTGCAAGGCCGTTGATGCCGCCACCGGTGCCGCCGATGGTGACATTGCCACCCAGGAACGGGCCGCCCGAAACGGCATTGAAGTTGAGCGCCGTGGCTTGCGCAACACCTGTCGTGATGCTGTCGAACGCCATGCCGCCGGTGCCGATGGTGACGCCGTCGAGATTGATCGCGTGGCCGGTGCCGGTGGTGATCTGCTCCGTGCCTGCGGCCGCGACTGTGATCGTGCCGCCCCCGGTGGCGCTGAAGCCGGTGCCGGTGGTCGTGGTCAGATCCAGCCCGCCGGTGAACTTGATTGTGCCGCCGGTGTTGCCGCTCAGGTTGATCGCAAAGGCGGTGGCGGTGCTGGCGGTGATCGCTCCACCGAACGTGGCGCTGCCGCCGCCCATGCCGGAGATCCCCACCG
>NZ_RZPQ01000832.1:0-2469 GCF_003999135.1 Mesorhizobium sp. M7A.F.Ca.CA.004.06.1.1
GGAGTGGAAGGTCAGCACTTCCCGATCGTTGCGTCACGTCTGCTACCTGTTCTGGTGTCCGTCATTCTCTTAACAGATAGGCAGCCCAACCGCGCAAGGAAGCATGGACACTTCCACCCGGGCCGGGTTAGCGGACGTCAAGTCCAGTTCGAGAGAACCGTTTCCATCTCAACCGTCTCGACCTGCTGCGCGAAACGTTGGTGGTAAACGGTCAGCAGTGCATCATGGGTTGCGTCAGAAGAACTGCACAGCGCGTCCGTGACGAGAACCACGCGATAGCCGAAATCGATGGCCCCGAGCACGGTGGCGAGAACGCAAACATCTGTTTCGCCACCGGTAATGACCAGCGTATCGATGCCGCGCTCCACCAGAAGGGCTCTGAGGCGCCCTTCGAACCAGGGCGAATAGATGTGCTTGTCGATGATCGCCGCTGGCGGGCAGTAGCCGGCTAAAGACGGCAACAGTTCGGTCATTTCGGGCCCGATCGTCTCGATCGTCAGGGAAGCCCAGCGCTCATAATAGCGCTTCCATGTGCCGACGCCCTGCCCCGGCTTTTCGGCTGGCAGGAAGCGTGTAAAGACCGTCTGTGGCGCGCGTCTTTCGACCAGCCTCTCGATCTGCGGGAGAACCCGGGTGATCCAGGGCGTTGCCCATTGAGACGGCTCGGCAAACAGCCGCTGCATATCCACGCAGACATGCATGCATCGATCGCCGAGAGGTCCGTATGCCAGCCCCGGCATCGACATCAGCGCTTCTCCGACCGACGATGCATTTCCCTGTTTCCTCACTTTGTCGGCAAAGACACGCAACGCCGCGCGCAAGCACTGGTTCCTGAAATAGCCACAGGAACCGACGCAAATGGCTGGCGTTTCCGCTGAGATGAATGGAGGTGCTCGCATGAGACCGCGCGAGAGGCGTTGGAGCCGCAAGTCAGCCGGGGCGCCAAAATGGAACTAAGCGGAGGATGTCTCTGCGGCACGATCCGCTTCCGCGTTGGAAGCGAACCGAGAGTGCATTATTGCCATTGTGATATGTGCCGGCGAACGACCGGCAGTGCCTTCGCAGTTGTGGCCTGGGTGCCTTCCCAAAGCGTGACCTGGACCAATGCGACGCCGGCCTATCGCAGATCTTCACCGATTGCCCGGAGGGGCTTCTGCTCCGCCTGCGGATCGCCGCTCAGCCTTGCCTATGACGCATCGCCCGGAGAGATCGCGTTGCATGTCGGAACGTTCGACGATCCGGCTCGCCTGGAGCCGCGCTACAATTATGGATCGAGGCAGCGACTTGGCTGGGTTTGCTGCGGAATAGACCTGCCGCACCACGATACCGAGGAGCGATGGTGAAACCATGTCTGAAGGGCAAGCCAGATGAGCATGTTTTACCGGGCGGCCAAGATTGCCGAAGAGGTCCACGCAGCACAGCGCGACAAGACCGGGCGACCGTATATCGAGCACTGCCGCCGGGTCGTCGACGCGGTCGAAACCACGGACCAGAAGGTCGTCGCCTATCTCCATGACGTCGTGGAAAAGGGCGAAGGCTGGAACCGGACCAGGTTGGACGAGGCCGGTTTTGGCCCGACGATCGCTTCGGCCGTCGACGCCATGTCGCGCAGGGATGGCGAGGACTACTTCGCGTTCGTGCGACGAGCGGCATCGAATCCATTGGCGCTGCCGGTGAAGCGCGCGGATCTGGCGGACAATATCTGGCAAGCCCGACAGGTCGGGGCATCGACTGTCAAATATGAGGAGGCACTACGCATCCTTGATGACGAGTTTCCGCGCCGTCAGCACCAGCCTTGAATCAACTCGCCCCGCTGCGAACGGGCAATCTACTCCGGGACGTGGGGCGTGTGCCGTCTGTCCTCCGCGGGCTCAGCATCGATGCGCGCCTTTTCCGGATCGAATGCACCATGACGTGCAATGGGCCGCGCCGCGGTTTCAGGCGTCTCGTATGCCCACATGAAATCGTCAGCCGAGCTGCCCACCGCATGGACGCGCCAGTAGCTCGCGGTGCCTTTCGAAGGGGAGCGGCTGGTGGTGTTCGTCTTTTCGAAAAGGTCGAAATAGATGTCTTCGAAAGGGATGTAGAACACGGGCTCATGTCCTTCTTCCTGAAGCACTTTCGCCCGTTCCGTAGCAGCGACTATGGCGTCGGAAAATCGTACCGTCACCGTGCCGACAAACGGTACTATGGCCAGCTGGCCAGCATGGTGTGCTGAGATTGCGTCTGAAGCTTGCATTCAAATTCTCCCTGGCTGCCGATTGATTGCGAGGCCGCATTTCGGTTCGTCATGCATGGAGACGAAATGCGCGGCGATGCGTCAGGTTCCGGCCTCTACTATGAGGTCGGATGACGACCCCACTTCAGCGTTTGCCATGGCTGTCGAGAAACGCAGCCAACAATCGCGAAACCTGATCAGAAGCCTCACGCGTCGGGAAGTGTCCGATGCCATCCAGCACCACCCGCCTG
>NZ_RZPQ01000833.1:0-2469 GCF_003999135.1 Mesorhizobium sp. M7A.F.Ca.CA.004.06.1.1
CTCCATGCCGGCGGCTTTACGCCTAGGCGATTGGTTCCGCTTGCGGGACCAATCGCCTAGGCGTAAAGCCGCCGGCATGGAGCGTTCCGAAAACCTCGTCCCGAAAGACCCCGAGCCGCGTATCCATCCGACCGCGGAGCTGAAGACGTGCAAGCTCGGCCGCTATGCCTCGATCGGCGAGCGGGTGGTGCTGCGCGAGGTGAATGTCGGCGACTTCTCTTATTTTGAACGCCACTGTGAAGCGATCTACACGACGATCGGGAAATTCTGCTCGATCGCCGCCAACAGCCGTATCAATGCGCTGGAGCATCCCATAGAGCGGCTGACCCAGCATAAGCTCAGCTACCGGCCGAACGAGTATTTTCGCTGGCTGGGCGTCGATGCCGCCTTCCGCGAGCGGCGGCAGGCGAAAGCCGTGACCATCGGCCATGATGTCTGGATCGGCCACGGCGCGGTGATCATGCCTGGGATCGCCATCGGCAACGGTGCCGTCATCGGCGCCAACGCCGTGGTGACGCGTGACGTGCCGTCCTATGCGATCGTCGCCGGCGTGCCGGCGAAGGCTCTCCGGCCACGCTTCACTCCGGATATCGCGGCGCGGATCGAAGCTCTCGCCTGGTGGGACTGGCCGGTCGAAAAGCTGGCCAGAGCGGTTCCCGACATGCAGGCCATGCCGATCGAAACGTTCCTCGATCGCTGGGAAAACGACGCCGTCTGACCAGTTCAAGTGCGTAGCGTTGAGACGGAGTCGGGCGACGCGCTTCAAGGCCCGCCGGACTGAAACCCCTTCCGCCATGCGGGGGTGGCGCAGCGGAAGGGGCTGGAGGTAAACCGCTGTGAAGCGGAAGGAACAGGCACTCTTGCCTGCAGGATCACTGTGGCATTGAACCCATAAGGTGTGTTTTCCTGACTATTCTCCCTACGCGTGTATTCAATTGCAGCTGGGTATTTGTCTGCCTCGGGAACCTGAAACGGTCGCTGGTTGTTTCTCATCGCGCCGCAGCGTCGAGGATTTCGATAGATGGAAAAACATTTCACAAAGGTCGCCAACTGGGTCGCCCGCATAGCCGGCCTGCCGCCGACATTCGCCGTCTGTTGCCTGATCGTCATCGTATGGGGGGTGAGCGGCCCGTTCTTCGGCTTTTCGGACACCTGGCAGCTCGTCATCAACACGGGCACGACCATCATCACTTTCCTGATGGTCTTCCTGATCCAGAACACTCAGAACCGCGATGGCGCGGCAATCCAGGCCAAGCTCGACGAACTGATCCGGGTCGGCAAGGGCCACAACCACTTCATCGGCATCGAACATCTGACCGAATCCGAAGTCGAGGAAATCCGCGCCAAATGCGAGCGTGCGGCAAAGCGGCATGACGAACAGATCGCCGACACGGCGGCGAAGAAGGCTGTGGCGAGGAAGCGCGGGTCGAAAAAGCAGGCGGCCTGAAAATCAGCCTTTCATGAACGCCGCGAAACTGTCCTTGTGGTCCGGGTGCCAGCGCGACAGGGCTGGGCGGTTCTCGATGATATCGCCGATCGCCCAGGCCATGCGCTTTTCATCCAGCGGGCGGGCCGCCTCATTGTCCGGGCACAGGATGTAGAAATCGCCTCTGGTCAGGGATTCCAGCATGAAATCCACAACCTGTTCGCCGGTCCAGGCGGCGGCCGGTTTTTCCGTCGCGCCCTCGGTCAGGCCGGTAAAGGTGAAGCCGGGGATCAGAAGATGGGCAGCGACATGGGCGCCGGGTTCGTTGCGCAACGCATGCGACAGGCCCTCGGTGAAGGTTTTCACCCCAGCCTTGGAGACATTGTAGGCAAGATTGGCGGGCGGCGTGGTGATGCCTTGCTTGGAGCCGGTGTTGACGATCAAACCCGGGCTGGCCGAGGCCAGCATGCGCGGCGCGAAGGCCTCGACGCCATGCACGACGCCCCAGAAATTGATGTCCAGCAGCCGCTTCCAGGCATCGCCGTTTTCCCATGGCTTTCCGGGATTGTCGCCGATACCGGCATTGTTCATCAGCAGCGACACGCCGCCGAAGGCGCCGAACGCCCTTTCGGCGAGGCGGTGTACCTCATCCGCCTTCGAAACGTCGGCGGCGACGGCAAGCACGGCATCGTCGCCGGCAATCGCGGAAACGGCGCGCGAGGCGTCGTCCAGCCGCGCGCCGCCAATATCGGCCAGCACGATCTTCATGCCCATCAGTGCAAGCCGCTTGGCGGCCGCCAGACCGATGCCGCTGGCGGCGCCGGTGATAACGGCGGCATTGCCTGGGGCAAGCGCGGGCAGGGCGGTCTGGATCTCGGCGTCGGTGATCATGGGCGATGGGTTCCTTGTTCGATGGCGCCGAACTTAGCGCCGGAACCGGCCGGCGCAAGCCTCTGCCCGCCTTGTCGGGTTGACCAGTTCGGTCGAGGCTGCGCATGTTGCCCTTTGCCTCCGCAAAAGAGATTTTGCCTTGGGGACAAAAC
>NZ_RZPQ01000834.1:0-2467 GCF_003999135.1 Mesorhizobium sp. M7A.F.Ca.CA.004.06.1.1
GGCCATGATCTCGCGCAATTTGTGGGTGATCAGCACCACCGTCTTGCCCTGGTCTTTCAATTGCCCGAGGATGCGGAACAGGTGGTCGGCCTCGGCCGGCGTCAGCACGCCCGTCGGCTCGTCGAGGATCAGGATCTCGGCGCCGCGATAGAGCGCCTTCAGGATCTCCACCCGCTGCTGCAGGCCGACCGGCAATTCCTCGATGATTGCATCGGGATCGACTTCCAGCCCGTATTCACGCTCCAGCCGCTCCAGTTCGGAGCGCGCCTTGGCGATGCTCTTCTTCAAGAGCGCATCGCTTTCGGCGCCGAGGATGACGTTCTCCAGCACCGTGAAATTGTCGACCAGCATGAAGTGCTGATGCACCATGCCGATGCCGAGCGCGATGGCGTCATTGGGGGTTTTGATCGAGGCCGACTGGCCGCCAACGCGGATCTCGCCGCTGTCGGCCTGGTAGAAGCCGTAGAGGATCGACATCAGCGTCGACTTGCCAGCTCCGTTCTCGCCGACAATGCCGTGGATCGTGCCGCGACCGATCTCAAGGTTGATGTCCCGGTTGGCGCGCACCGCACCAAAACTCTTGTTGATGCCGATCAACTCGATTGCGGCTTGCGCCATGCAGCCTGTCCCACTCTTATTTTTTTATCGCTTGGTCAAAACGCCTAGCATGACGCTCCGCCCGTGCCAATTGGCGGAGCCGGTTCACTCTCGACAAATCCCGGTGCGCTTGTCAATTTGCAACGTGGCCGGGGCCTTCACATTCGCTAGTATGACGGCGCCGAAATTCGCATCACGGCGCAAGACATCGCGGTGAACGACATCGCGGTGAGACTGGGGAATTCACATGATCACGCCCGCCGACCGGCTGACGACGCTGGAAATACGCGCCGCCGAGCAGGAGAAGATCATCGAGGAACTGTCCGGCCAGATCGCCGAGCAGTGGAAAGTGATCGAGCGCATGCAGCGCAAGCTGGACGCGCTGACGGATCGCTTCCTGGCGCTGGAGGAGCAGACAGGAGATGAAGTGCCGGTAACCAAGCCACCGCACTGGTGAGGAAAAAGGGAAGGTGCACGCCTTGGTCAGTGAAAGCGATCGCATCGCGCGGGCCGGCGAATATGTGCTCGGTCTTATGAACGACAAAGACCGCGAACGGGCCGAACGTGACCTGGAGGTCGATCCCGCCTTCCGCGACGCGGTCGCGCGACTTGCCGAGCAGATGTATTTCTTCGACCGTTACGGAAAACGCGACCTGCTGCCTGGCAGGCATTGGGAACTGGTTACCCAACGCCTAGCCGAGTTACCTCAGATGCGCAGCGTCGAGCTCGGCGGCAATGAGGTCAAACCGCGCACGGTGATCCGAAGCCTGTCCCGGCCACCATACGGCATTGGCGTGCACGCGCTTGGCGGCCGGCGCGGAGTTGTCGTTGCCGCCGGGCTGATGGTGGCGTTCGCGCTGGGCTGTCTCGTCGCGAAGCTGCTATAGGCGAGGGCGGCGCGACATCAGCGCCATCTTCTCGCCGTCCGAGCCGCTTATCTCAACGGTATTCCAGCCGAGAGCCGCGTAGAAATCACGCGCATCCCATGTGTAGAGATGGAGCATCTCGACGCCCCGTGACGCCGCATGGGCTTCCGTTGCCTTGACCAGCGCGGTGGCGATGCCTCGGCGTCGATACCTTGCATCGACGACCAACCCGGCCAGCCATGGCGTCAGATCATGTACGGGCTCCAGCTCGTGGCGGACCAGCAGGCATGTCCCGACCGGGGTGTCGCCGATCCGGGCAACGAATGCCGCCTCGAAGCCGTCACCGGCGATCAAGCCACGAAGCCCTGCCGCATCTTCCCCGAGCGTCCTTCCGGTTCCCTCGAAAAACGTGGCCAGGCGCAGCTGGGCTACCGCTGCTACGTCGTGCTCGCCGATGGGTGCGATCTTTGGCTGCATCTGTATCCCGAAACGGTGGCCGGCACGGAGCGAACGTTTCGCTCGATCCGGTAAAGACAAAACCGCCGGGCTGGCGCCCGGCGGTTTGCAGATCATGTCTGTGTGTTCGTGCCGCTCAATAGGGGCAAGCGTTGTCAGCCGTATAGTCGTGCACTTCGGTCTTGCCGGCAATGATGTCGGCCTTGGCCTTTTCGACGGCCGCCTTCATCTCGTCCGTCACCAGCGCCTTGTTGTTGTCGTCCATGGCGTAGTCGACGCCGCCTTCCTTGAGGCCCAGATTCTCGACTCCGCCCTTGAAGGTGCCGTTCTTGCCGTCCATGAAGGCGGTGTAGACGGCGACGTCGACGCGCTTCAGCATCGAGGTCAGCACCTTGCCCGGCTGCAGGCCGTTCTGGTTGGAATCGACGCCGATGCCGAGCTTGCCGGCATCTGCCGCCGCCTGCAGCACGCCGACGCCGGTGCCGCCTGCCGCGGCGTAGATCACGTCGGAGCCCTGGTCGATCTGCGTCTTGGCGATCTCGCCACCC
>NZ_RZPQ01000835.1:0-2462 GCF_003999135.1 Mesorhizobium sp. M7A.F.Ca.CA.004.06.1.1
AGAGACAGGGCGAGCATCGCCTTTCCGTCCGCTGGGACTATCACGAGATCTTCGTCGCCAGCGTCAACGCGCCGCAGATGCTCCACCGCGTCCGGCGCGTTGACGCTGGCGACGAAGATCTCGTGATAGTCCCAGCGGACGGAAAGGCGATGCTCGCCCGCGATCCTGGCGACCAGTGCTTCGGCAGCAGCGCACAGGTTTGCCATGCGCTCGTCACGCCGGGTGCGCAGCGTGGCCCACACCTCGGCGTGAGCCGGCGAGATGCCGAACACGGCTTCGCCCATCGCGGCATGGGTGACCGTCAGCATGGAGAAGCCGTCGTCGGCGAAGGTCCCGCGCCCGAGCGCCGGCAGCGCCGGCATCAGCTCACTGATCGCCAGCATCGGCGAAATGCCGGTCTCCGGCATGGACGAATGGGCGGTCTTGCCCTCCAGCACGATGCGCATGCCGCGTGAAGCACAGTTGACCACGCCGGCTTTGAGCCGCACCTCGCCAAATGGCACGCCGGGCAGGTTGTGCAATGAGAAAGCGAAATCCGGCGCGATCTCGCCGAAGCGCGGATCGGCGACGACACCTGCCGCGCCATTGCCGGTTTCCTCCGCCGGCTGGAACATCAGCACGACGCGGCCGCTTGCAGGCCTTTCGCGCCCCAACTGACGGCCGAGGGATGCCAGGATCGCGGTGTGTCCGTCATGGCCGCACATATGCGACTTGCCCGGCACGCGCGACGAATGCGGTACGCCTGAAAGTTCTTCGATAGGCAAGGCATCGAGTTCCGATCGGAACAGCACCGTCGGCCCCGCTTTGCCGCTGTCATATATGGCCGCGACGCCGTGCCCGCCGAGTTGTGTCAGCACCTTGTGCGGCCCCGTATCGGCGAGGAAGGCGACAACCTCCCTTGCCGTCTTCTCCTCTTCATTCGAGATTTCCGGGGCCTGGTGCAGCTGGCGCCGCCACGCCGTTAACTCGACGATGTCTCGGTTGGTCAGAGTCATGCCTTTTTAGCCTCCGCTGCATCCTTCATTGACACGCCCAGTCACAGGGGGTGTCGATGATGAATTGCTAGCGATAAAGGGCAGTTCCCGCCACAGTCCAAGTTTCAGGCTTCGGCAGGCCAGAAACGACCCGTTCTCCCGGCCACCCCCCAGCCTATTGATTGATTTCGGGTTCGACGAGCTTTGCCAGATTTCTGAGCGACTCCTGCCAGCCGAGATAGCAGGCCTCGACCGGAATGACGTCCGGAATGCCGGCCTGGGTGATGTCGATTTCGGTGCCGACCGACACTTTTTTCAAGATCACGGTGACCCGGATCTCGCCGGGCAGATTGGGATCGTCGAACCTGTCGGTGTAGAGCAGGCGCTCGCCCGGGACGAGTTCGAGGTACTCGCCGCCGAAGGAATGGCTGTCGCCCGTGGTGAAATTGCGGAACGACATCTTGAACGTGCCGCCGACCTTTGCCTCGAAATTATGAACCGTGCAGGTGAAGCCGTTTGGCGGAAGCCACTTGGCCAGCGCGTCCGCTTCAACGAAGGCGCGATAGACCTTTTCCGGGCTGGTCGTCAGAACGCGGTGCAAACGCACGGTGCCGGGCATATGCTGGATCCTTTCATAAATGCCTGTTCGATACCCCAAGGACGAACGAGGCGTAACAAGTCCGACATTGGTTTGCGAATTTTTTGACGGGATGCGGCCTGCCTCCCCCGCGGGCATGCCGTTCGATGCCGCGCCTATCAACACGAAGCTCGGGCGAGGCGGCGGGCGAACTGCACCGGCTCTGGAGCTGGCGTTCACCTGCTAAATCGGGTTCCTGAGCCATCTTGTTGTTCAGGCGCGGTTTTGCCGATTGGCGGGAAAGGCCGCGCGTCCCGGTCAACGCTTCGAACGCCGCGAAATAGGGTAGCGCGTCTTTGCCGTCCATGTGCCGATCATTAGAATTTGCATTTGATCAGAGTTGATTTCCTATCAGGCCGTTAACGCGGCCATGCTGTTAATCAGCATTTGCTAATGAGTCTTTCGAACCCGAGGCAAGCAATGACCAAGAATCTCGGCAATGCACGTCATACGCCGGCGAAGGACCTGCAGGTCTCCCTTCTAGGCAAAGCCGCGCCGGCACTGTTTCCGCTGGTCGTGGCGGCACTGGGCTACATGGTTGGCAAGCAGTTCTTCGGCATCTAGGCGCGCAGTTCCGTTCTCCCAAACGTTTCGGCGGACCGACCATGTCAACGCGCGGACCGCCGTTTGCATTGCAGCGGCGTGTCGCCGGACATCAACGTCAAACATGCACGTCGCCAAAGGACAGTTCGCCGTCGTCATCGGCCGTGAAAAAGACGATGGCAAGCAACCCGACATAGAATGCGGCCACAACAACCACGATCGCCACACCGGGAACGGGGCCAAGGGCGGCGCTGTCCACGGCTTGGCGAAGCGAGCCGGCAAAGCCGGTCCTGACGCCCACGGTTTGA
>NZ_RZPQ01000836.1:0-2460 GCF_003999135.1 Mesorhizobium sp. M7A.F.Ca.CA.004.06.1.1
CCGCCGCTCTATACCGTCGCCGATTCGCAGGCGCTGCGCGGCGAAATCGCCGGCGGGCACACGAAAAACCTGTTCCTGAAGGACAAGAAGGACAATTTCTTCCTGGTCACCGTCGGCGAGGACGCGGTCGTCGACCTGAAGCAGATCCACCAGGTGATCGGCGCCGCCAGCCGGGTTTCCTTCGGCAAGCCGGAGATGCTGATGGAGCTGCTCGGCGTCACACCGGGCGCCGTCACGGTCTTTGGCGTCATCAACGACACGGCAAACAGGGTCAAGCTCGTGCTCGACAAGGATTTGATGGAGCATGCGGTCATCAATGGGCATCCGCTGACCAATGAGGCGACGACATCGATCGCGGCGCGCGACCTGATCAGATTCGTCGAGGCAACCGGGCACGATGCTGCTATCTTGAAAGTCTCCGTGTGATCGCCACATGGATGGCTTGAGTCAGATGGTCTGAAGCATAGGGCGCCTGGCCGCCGGCCGGCGGCGCCACGGAAGGGTAGAGAGATGAGCGACAACAATCCGTTCGGCGGCTCCTTTGGCGGCAATGGCGGCCAGTACACCACCTCGGTGCAGTATGGTGGAGCCGCGCCGGCGCCGGCGAAAGTCGCGCTTGGCGATGCGCCCGCCGCTCCCGCCGACGTGATCAAGGACACGACGACGGCTGCCTTTGCCGCCGATGTCATCAAGGAATCGCGCCGGCAGCCGGTGCTGGTCGATTTCTGGGCGCCCTGGTGCGGGCCTTGCAAGCAGTTGACGCCGCAGTTGGAGAAGGCGGTCAAGGCCGCCGGCGGCAGGGTCAAGCTGGTGAAGATGAACATCGACGACCATCCCTCGATCGCCGGCCAGCTCGGCATCCAGTCTATCCCGGCGGTCATCGCCTTCAAGGACGGCCAGCCGGTCGATGGCTTCATGGGCGCCATCCCGGAGAGCCAGATCAACGAATTCATCACCAAGGTCGGCGGCAAGGACAATGGCGCGCCGCCAGTGGCTGAAGCCCTGGCCGCAGCCGTTGAGGCGCGCGCCGCCGGCGACATGCAGACCGCGGCCGACATTTATGACGCCATCCTGGCGCAGGCGCCGGAGACGATCGAGGCGATCGCCGGACTGGGCGAACTGTTGTTCGACGCCGGCGACACGGAAGGCGCCGAGGCGCTTTTGGCAACAGCCCCGGAGGCCAAGAAGGATGCGCCGCCGCTGGCAGCCCTGCGCGCCAGGATGGCGGTTGCGGCGCAGGCGGCGGCTCTCGGCAATCCAGCCGAGTTCGAGCGCCGGCTGGCGGAAAATCCCGGAGATCACCAGGCGCGCTTCGATCTGGCCATGATCCAAAACGCCAACGGCGACCGTACGGCCGCGGCCGACAATCTGCTGGCCATCATCAAGGCCGACCGGGCCTGGAACGAGGATGGCGCGAGGACGCAATTGCTGCAGCTGTTCGAGGCCTGGGGCATGACCGACGAGGCGACGCTGGCGGCGCGCCGCAAATTGTCGGCGCTGCTGTTCTCCTGAGCCGGCTGCCGGTTGTTTTGCCGCACGGGCTTGGCGTCGGCGACGACTGCGCCAGATTAGCTGGTATGACGCGCTTCTGGTGAAGCGATCGGAGGAATATGGTGCAAGCGGGAAACGCGCATTACCGGCTCGCCAAGGATTTGCCGTCGACGATCCCGATCTTTCCGCTCGAGGGTGCGCTTTTGCTGCCGGGAGGTCGCATGCCGCTCAACATCTTCGAGCCGCGCTATCTGCAGATGGTGGACGAGGCGATCGCCGGCCCGCGGCTCATCGGCGTCATCCAGCCCAGTCTCGACGGCGCCTTGCGCGGCGATGGCGAGCCGGAGCTCTGCAATGTCGGTTGCGCCGGCCGCATCATCGCCTTCTCCGAAAGCGGCGACGGCCGCTACCTGATTTCGCTGCAGGGCGTGTGCCGGTTCCGCATCGCCCACGAATTGACGGTCAAGACGCCGTTTCGCCAGTGCAAGCCCGCGCCTTTCCTTGCCGATCTCGACGAGGATCAGGCGGACAACGAGATCGACCGGCCATCGCTGCTCAAGGCGTTTCGCGCCTATCTGCAGGCCAACGATCTGGAGGCCGACTGGGAAAGCGTCAGCCGCGCCGAAAATGCCATGCTGGTCAATGCGCTGTCGATGATGGCGCCCTACGGGCCGGCCGAGAAACAGGCGCTGCTCGAAGCAGCCGACCTGAAGACCCGGGCGGAGACGCTGATCGCCATCACCGAAATGGCACTGGCGCGCGAGAATGAGGATTTTGGCTCGAGTTTGCAGTAAGAGTGTCGATATCCAGGTGAGACCGGCCTGCAAATGGTGGCTTCCTGCGCTTCCGGTGCTTGCGTACGAAAAGTACGCTCCGCTCCGGTTCTCGGTATCAGCCATTTTCGACTGGGCCTGACCTGAATCTCGGCACATCTTAGGCCCGCAACTGGCTGGGAGGAGAATCTTATGG
>NZ_RZPQ01000837.1:0-2458 GCF_003999135.1 Mesorhizobium sp. M7A.F.Ca.CA.004.06.1.1
ACTATCCGCTGGCGTTCGGCACTGAGTTCAACTGGGTCATCGCCTCGCTGGTGTTCATCATCGGCGTGCTGATCCGGCACTATTTCAACTCGGTCCACGCGCGCAAGGGCAACCCGACCTGGACCTGGATGGCGGCACTTGTCCTGTTCATTGTCATCATCTGGCTGTCGACCGCGCCGAAAGTGCTGACCGGCGAACCCAGGGAATCTGCGGCGGCGCAAATCTATGTCGCTTCAGCGCATTTCCCGGCCGTACGCGACACCGTGCTCGGCCGCTGCTCGATGTGCCACGCGGCGGAGCCGGTCTATGAGGGCATCTATCATGCGCCCAAGGGCGTGATGCTCGACACCGACGCCGACATCGCCAACCACGCCCGCGAGATCTATCTGCAGGCCGGCCGCAGCCACGCCATGCCGCCCGCCAACGTCAGCCAGATCACCGACAAGGAGCGGGCGCTGCTGGTGGCCTGGTTCGAAGGCGCAGGGAGATAGCATGAACTCGACACTTCTGCGCGGCCGCACGCTGTCCTTCGTGCGCTGGCCGCAGACCATCGACGATCATTCCGCCTGGCGCTACGAGGAGGACGGCGGCCTGCTGATCCGCGACGGCCGGATCGTCGCTGCGGGCACCTATGCCGATGTTGAAAAGCAGGCCGGCAAGACGGCGAAGAAAATCGACCACCGGCCGCATCTGCTGCTGCCCGGCTTCATCGATGCGCATGTGCATTTTCCGCAGATGCAGGTCATCGCCTCCTATGGGGCAGAACTGCTCGACTGGTTGAAAACCTACACTTTTCCGGAGGAAACGAAGTTCGCCAACGCCCAGCACGGCCGCCGCATCGCGCGGCTGTTCCTCGACGAAATGGTGCGCCATGGCACGACGACGGTTGCCGCCTACTGTTCGGTGCACAAGGCTTCGGCGGAGGCCTTCTTTGCCGAATCGCATGACCGCAATATGCTCAACATCGCCGGCAAGGTGATGATGGATCGCAATGCGCCCGACGGCGTGCTCGACACGCCGCAATCGGGTTACGACGACACGAAGGCGCTGATCAAGGAATGGCACGGCAAGGGACGGCAGCACTACGCCATCACGCCGCGCTTCGCCATCACCTCGTCGCCGGAGCAGATGGAGATGGCGGGCGCGCTGTGCCGCGAACATCCCGATTTGCACATGCAGACGCATCTGTCGGAAAACCACGCCGAAATCGCTTTCACGCAGGAACTCTACCCGTGGTCGCGCGACTATACCGACGTTTACGAGCACTACGGGCTGTTGGGCAAAAAGAGCCTGTTCGGGCACTGCATCCATCTCTCGGAGCGCGAAGCGGATGCGCTTTCCGACAGTGGCTCGGTGGCGGTGTTCTGCCCGACTTCCAACCTGTTCCTCGGCTCCGGCCTGTTCGACTATCAGCGCTTTCGTCGCCGCGAAAAGCCGATCCGGATCGCCGCCGCCACCGATGTCGGCGGCGGCACCAACTACTCCATGCTGCGCACCATGGACGAGGGCTACAAGGTGATCGCGCTGAACGGCGAGAAGCTCAACCCGCTCCAGTCCTTCTGGCAGATGACGCGCGGCAATGCCGAGGCGCTGTCGGTGGCCGACAAGATCGGCACGCTGGACGAGGGCACCGATGCCGACATCGTCGTGCTCGACGCCAGGGCAACGCCGGCGATGCGGCTCAGGATGGAGACTGTCGAGACGCTGGCGCAGGAACTTTTCCTGCTTCAGACGCTGGGCGACGACCGCACTGTCCGCGAAGTTTATGTGGCGGGGCGGCCAGCCAAGGCGGATATGATCGCGGGGTGAGACCCCCTCACCCCGAGGGGAGAGGACCGCAGCTCGACGGAGTGGGGGTCGACCCTGGCGGGGCAACACGATCGCCGCGACGGAAGCTTGACCGGGCGGAGCTTGTCGTACACACGATTTGTGACTGACTTCGGAGAAAGAAAATGGCCGCTGCGGACGACATCGCTCTGATCCAGAAGCAGGAAGAGACGCTGGTCTTCCCGGCCTTCGACGAGGCCGTCGCCTTCGAGATCGGCGCGGCGATCCGTGAGCGGGCACTGGCCGAGGCCATGCCCATCATTGTCGATATCAGGCTGTGGGATCGGCCGCTGTTCTACGCCGCGATGCCGGGTTCGAACGCCTCGAACCCCGACTGGGCGCGACGCAAGACCAATGTGGTCAAGCGGTTCCTGAGAAGCACCTATCGTATGGTGTTGGAACAGCAGCGCCCGGACCGCAGCTTCAAGATCGGCGAAGGGCTGGATATTGCCGACTACGTGCTGGCCGGCGGTGGCTTTCCGGTGACCGTCAAGGGCGCCGGCGTCATCGGGGTGATCGCCGTCTCCGGACTGCCGGAGCGCGAGGATCACGGCGTCGTCGTAGATGCGCTATGCGATCATTTGGGCGTCGACAAGCGCGGCCTGGCATTGCCTCGGGACGCCGAATGACC
>NZ_RZPQ01000838.1:0-2456 GCF_003999135.1 Mesorhizobium sp. M7A.F.Ca.CA.004.06.1.1
ATCACCAACCACATGAAGGTGAAAGGCTGGTATTCGGGCGATGCCGGCGACATCGGCAATATGCTGGCGGCCGACGACACGGAATTTGTCCCGATCGGCAATGCTGACATCTGGGCGGCCAATGGTGGGCTCGCTGGAGCGGTCGCGTTCTGGCCGGTGGAAAAGTTCATCCTCGTCCTTCGCGAGCTGTACAACGCCCGTGAGCAGACCAAGCAGGCGATTTACGAAATCACCGGGATATCGGACATCGTTCGCGGTGCTTCGAAATCCAACGAGACGCTAGGCGCCCAGCAGATCAAGACGCAATGGGGCTCGCTGCGCATCCAGAAGATGCAGCGAATGATGGAGCGCGGCGCGCGCGACCTGTTCGTGATGATGTCGGAAATCATCCCTGCGAAGTTTTCACACGAGACGCTTCAGCAGATGACGGGCGTCCAGATCATCCCGACGCAACAGGATCTCACGCCTATCCAGCCGCCGCCACCGCCGCCGCAGGGTGCGCAACTGCCGCCCGACCAGATGCAGCAGTATCAGCAGGCCGCCCAGGCCGCCCAGATGGCTGAGAAAGCCCGGCAGGCCAAGCTGGCACAGATGCAGGCTGTTCAGCAGCTTCTCACCCAGAAGCTATCGACCATGTACCGCATCGATGTCGAAAGCGATTCCACGGTGAAGGCGGACCTGTCTCGGCAAAAGGCCGAAGCTGCGGAATTCCTGCAAGGTGCCGGCGCCTACTGGGCTGCTGTCGGTCCAATGGTCCAGTCCGGGGAGCTTCCGAAAGAGGTTGCCGTCGAAATCTTCGCGGCCAACTCCCGGCTGTTCAACCTCGGCAAGTCTGTCGAAGACGTTCTGGAAAAGATGGTCACCGATGCCAAGGCGAAAGCCGCACAGCCTGAGACACCAAAGCCTAGCCCCGAACAACAAAAGGCTGAAGCGGAAGCGAAGACGCGAGAGGCGGACGCGGCAGCAAAAGCTGCTGAAGCGAAGCTCAAGGGCGCCCAGGTCGAACAGGGTATGCAGTTCGCCCGCGAGCAGCACGACATGACGATGAAGGAAAAGCAGTTCGATCTGCGCTCCAAGCAGATTGCGGCTGCAACCGATCAGAACCAGGTCTTGGCCGCGAACGGCATTGTTCCTCCGCCAATTCAGATTGACCCGATCGGCGGCGAGGCGGTTTTGAAAGAGATGGCCGCCCAACGTGAGCAGTTCGGCCAGTTCATGATCATGGTCACCAAGGCACTCACCGCGCCGAAGAAGGTCATCAAAGACCCGCAGGGCCGCCCGATCGGTGTTGAAACGGTGCCGATGCAATGACTGTATCGCTGAAGCATAAGTTCACGTCGCTCATTCCCGACGCGGGCGACCCGACGATTGTCCAGCCATCGAACTGGAACGACGAACACGCCCTGACCCAGGCCACAGAGACCATCCTTGGCCGGGTAAGCGCGTTGACGGGCGACACCGAGGAATTGACGCCCGCACAGGTTCGCGCGCTGCTCAACGTGGCCGATGGCGCCACGGCCAATAGCTCGGACGCCTTCCTGCTCGCCAGAGCGAACCACACCGGCACACAGCTTGCCGCCACGATATCGGATTTCGCGACGGCGGCATCCCTGGTCTGCCTGCCTCTTGCTGGCGGGACGATGACCGGCAAGCTGGTAACGGACGCGTCGGAAGCGGTGCTTGGCGCGGGTTTTAATGTTCCCCACGGCATTGTGCCAAATGCGCCTGCGGATGGCGATTTCTGGACCACTGCTGCCTTTGGCTTGTACGTTCGGGTAAACGGCGTCACCAAGGCGATGGCGTCCCTCGACAACGCCTCGCAGTGGACCATTATCCAGACATTCAAGACCAGTTCCACCACGGCGGCATCGATTAGACTTCCGCACGGTGTTGCACCGAACGCTCCGGCGAACGGCGACATGTGGACCGCAACCACGGGCCTGTTTTACCGGATCAACGGTGTCACCCAGACCGCTCTATCGGTATCGGATGCCGCCGCCGCTTACCAACCCCTCACCGCCAACCTCACTTCTTGGGGAGCCATCGCTCGCGCGGCCAATTTTGACGCATTCGTCGCCGCACCATCGTCGGCAAACCTCCGGACCTTGCTTACCGATGAGGTAGGAACTGGCTCGGCTTATTTCGTCGGCGGCGCGTTGGGCACACCTGCATCGGGTGTCGCAACTAACTTGACCGGCCTCCCCATCGCCACGGGTGTTTCGGGGTTGGCTGCGGGCATCGCCGCGTTTCTTGCGACCCCATCATCGGCTAATTTGCGGGCTGCTCTCACCGACGAAGTAGGAACCGGTGCAGCATATTTTGTTGGCGGCGCGTTGGGAACGCCCGCGTCGGGTGTTGCCAGCAACATGACCACCGCAACAGCGGCTCCCGGCACCAACAATACCCAAATTGCAAGCACCGCTTTTGTGACTGCCGCCGTTGCCGCCGTTGATTTT
>NZ_RZPQ01000839.1:0-2450 GCF_003999135.1 Mesorhizobium sp. M7A.F.Ca.CA.004.06.1.1
GCCGCTCCCTGCGTCACATGGTCGGCGTCGGCCATGGCCAGCAGCGGGCCGGCGGCGAAATCGGTGTCGATGACGATGCCGCTTGAGCGCGCGCCATAGGCGGTCACTTCGAGTGCCGACCGGATCACCTGGTTGAGGTCGGTCTCGGCCTGTGCCGCGGGATGGAGGCGGACCATCGACAGGAAGCTCTTGACGATGCGGCCGCAGCGCTCGGCCGCGGCGCGGACTTTCTCGGCGCGCACCTTGGTCTGCGGATCGGAAGCGAATTCGTGCAGCAGCGTCGATTGCGCCACAACCACGGCCAGCGGATTGTTGAGTTCGTGCGACACGCCGGCCAGCAACGAACCCATTGCCGCCATCTTCTCGTTCTGGTGCAGCTTCTCGCGCTGCCGGCCGATTTCTTCCTCGGCACGCAATTTGTCGCGCAGGTCGCGGATGGAGCCGAAGATCAGGCGGCGGTCGGCGACCCGCATCTCGGTCGCCGTCAGCTCGATCGGGAACACTTCGCCGGCGGCATTCTGGGTCACCGTCTCGAGCCGCTGGCCGACCATCGGCGCGCCGCGGCCGGACATGTATTCGGCCCCTGAGGCATAGCCCTTGCGGTAGTAGATCGGCACGATCGTATCGAGCAGGTCCTTGCCGAGGATGTCGCTGCGCTGGAAGCCGAACATCTTCTCGGCGGCCGGATTGAATTCGATGATCGAGCCGGTCTCGTCGATGACGACGATAGCGTCGAGCGAGGCCTGCAGCATGGTGCGGCGAATGACCTCGCTGGCGTGGGCGTCGGAGGGCGAGCGCTCGATGGCGTCGCCGATGGCCAGCGCGATGATGTGCAGGGTCGCCTCTTCCTCGTCCGTCCATGCACGCTCGTTGACGCAGTCATTGACTGCCAGCGTCCCCCAGAGATGGCCATGCGCAAATACCGACACCGACAGAAACGACTTGATGTGCTGTTTTTCGAAGTCGGCCCTCAGGAAGCCTTCAAGGTCGCGCGTATGCCCGGCGAACACCTTGCCTTGCCTCTCGTCCTCGGCCAGCCGCTCCAGCAGCGGGTCCGAATTGACGATCGATTGCATGATGACGGTCGGCGACGCCAGTTCGCCGCCGAAAAGAGGGTCGATCCAGTAGGCTGCGACGGATTGGGCGAAGCCCTGGCCGGGCAGCTCGCGCAAGCGAAACAGGATGCCGCGCTGGCAATCCATGGCCCGGCAGAGCGTTTCCAGTATGCCGTCTATCTCGCGCTGCCAGTCGCCGGCCTCGCGCAGCCGGCGAACGACACGCACGGCCGCCATCGCCGCGCCCTGCCTGAACCCTTGCATATCGGTGCTTGCTGCTTCAGCGATCATCTTGTGCTGTCATTCCGGAGTCGCGCCAATTCGGAGTCGTGCCAATTCTGGCTGGCGAGCAACCGAATCCTTCTGGCCCGGTGCTCAGTTGCCGTCGCCGGTCGGCAGCGAGAAGATATAGCCCTCGCCGCGCACCGTGCGCAGGAATTTCGGATTGGCGGGATCGGCCTCGATCTTCTTACGCAGCCGCATGATGCGAATGTCGACGGCGCGTGACGATTCCGGATCTTCGGTGAAGCCAATCGCCTCGGAGATCGCGGCGCGGGTTAGCAGCCGATTGGCGCGGGTGAGGAAAATCTCCAGCACGTCGAACTCACTCTTGGCCATGTCGATCACCGCGCCATTGGCGCCGGTGACCAGCCTGCCGTCGAGGTCGGCCTGGAAGGGACCGAAGGCAACGGAACGGCGATCCGTCCCGGCCTTCTTGTCCTGGAGCTCCTTCGGCTGGGGAACGCGGCGCAACACGCTGCGCACCCTGGCCAGCACTTCGCGCAATTCGTAGGGCTTGACGATGTAATCGTCGGCACCGAGTTCCAGCCCGACGATGCGGTCGAGCGCGGTGCCGGCCGCTGTCGCATAGATGATGCCGATCGGCAGTTTCGAACGCAGCCAGCGGCCGAGCGAGAGGCCGTCCTCGCCCGGCATGGCGATGTCGAGAATGGCGAGATGGAACGATTGCGTTTCAACGAGGCTGCGCGCAGCGGCAGCACTTTCGGCGGTGGCCACCTCATAGCCGGCGGCGCCAAGATATTCGGCGACCGCGTCCCGTAGATCGGGCTCGTCCTCGACGATGACAATTCTTGCCCGCACGATGCTTTCGCTCCCACTTTCAGTGGAAAGTAGATTGGGTATAAACATCATGTCCAGCACTCATATCCGGGTTGCTAGGGAACGGTTGGAAAACATGGCTGCACGATCCGTCATTGCGCTCGTTTCGGTAGCCGAAGTGGTGGCGACCGAACTCGCCGACCATCTCGAGCGGCGCGGTCACGATGTGCATCAGGCGCGCCAGCCCTGGGAGGCCGAATCGCTGTTGTCGGGAAAGGGCATCGACGTCGTCGTCGTCGGCGACAGTCTCAGCCAGGCGGAGGGGCGGGACCTGCT